>CAYVJM010000007.1:0-7908 GCA_964451695.1 uncultured Lentisphaerales bacterium
AGCAGGTCTTCTCCCCCGACGGCACCGCCGCCGCCCCCACCCGACCCGCCACCGGAACCACTCTCGCCGGCACCCGCAACCTCCACGGCTTCGCCACCCCCGCCGCCTTCGTCCGCTTCCTCGAAGGCCGCGCCGACGACCGCGCCGGCTTCCTCGAAAGCGCCCGCCGCAGAGGCGGCCTCGCCCTGCTTCTGCTCGCCGCATTCGCCGGCGGCCTGCTCCTCAACCTGACCCCCTGCGTCCTCCCCCTCATCCCCGTCAACCTCGCCATCCTCGGCGCTGGCGCGGGCCGCGCCGGCGGACGCCGCGGCGCCGCCCTCGGCGGTGCCTTCGGTCTCGGCATCGCCCTCTGCTTCGGCGCTCTCGGTCTGATCTCCATCGCCACGAAGACCGCCTTCGGCGCCATCCAGTCCTCCACGATCTTCAACGCCGCCGTCGCCATCGTCTTCTGCCTCCTCGCCCTCGCGATGCTCGACGTGATCGCCCTCGACTTCTCGCGCCTCGGCGCCCGTTTCAACCGCCGCAAGCCCGAAGCCCGGGGCGCGAAGCTCCTCGGCGCCTTCGCCGCCGGCGTCGGCGCCGCCCTGCTCTCCGGCGCTTGCGTCGCCCCCGTCCTCGTCTCCTCCCTGGTCATGGCCTCCGCGATGATGGCCGCCGGGCAGCCCGTCGGCGCCCTCATCCCCTTCGCGCTGGGCCTCGGCCTCGGCGCCCCCTGGCCCCTCCTCGGGGGCGGCGTCTCCACCCTGCCACGTCCGGGACGCTGGATGAACGCCATCAAGTACGCCTTCGCCGCCGTCTTCATCGCCGCCGCCGCGCGCTACGCCTTCACCGCCTGGCGCATCCTCGACCCGCGCGGCGCCCGCGACGGCGACGCCATCGCCTGGTACACGACGATGGAGGACATGGAGGCCTCCTGGCGCGCCAATCCGCGGCCCGTGCTCGTCTACCTCACGGCCGACGGATGCGCGGCCTGCGAGAAGATGTCCCGCACGACGTTCCGCGACAAGGCGGTGCTCGCCGCGCTCAAGGGCTTCCACGCCGTCAAGGTGGACTGCACCGATTCGCGCGATCCCGAAATCGCCGCACTCATGGCCCGCCTCGGCGCCCGCGGCTTCCCCTTCTTCGCAATCTTCGAAAACCTCGACGCCAGACCCTGAACCCAAGGCCCGAATCCAGGTTCGACCGCCCGGCTACCGGATGATGATCGCCGTCGCGCCGACTGCCCCGTCCTCCATCACACCGGCGCCTCCGGCAACTGGCGCCGTCCCCTTGAATCGAGGGTGGTATTGGGGCCAGCCCTGAAGATGCGGCTTGGCTCTCCTCGCCCGATAGCTGATCGCGGAGCCGCTCGTCAGACCCAACACGAAGAGCGCGAAGAGGGTGTTGCTCATCGCGTTCGGCATCCAAACGCTGGACGCCAGAGCGGTGTGCGTGCTACTGTGTACGGCGGGGCGGCGACATCCTCGCTGCGGCGTATGACTCTCGACGATAAAGTCGTGCAGATCGTCACGCCGCAGGCATAAAGACGAAAGGAGCGCAAGGCATGGAAAAGACGGCAGTGGTGACAGGCGGCGCAGGCGGCATTGGCAAGTGTTTGGTTGAAACACTCGCCGAAGCGGGCATGGCGGTGACGTTCATCGACATCGACAAGCCTCGGCTCGAGGCGACCGAGGCGGCGATGAAAGCGCGCGGATTCAACGTCGCCGGGTTCCATGGCGACATCGCGGATGAAAAGACGCTTAACGCTTTCGCCGCGTTCACGCTCGCGCGACATCCGGACGGCATCGACCTGCTGGTGAACAACGCCTGCATCAGCCGCCAAGGTCTGCTCTCCGACTGCTCTGGCGACGACTTCAACTACGTGCTGCGCGTCGGCGTGACCGCCCCCTATCTCCTCACCCGGCTTTTCCGGGAGCATTTCCGCAAGGGGGCCTCGATCGTCAACATCGCCTCGAGCCGCGCCTTCATGTCGCAGCGCGACACGGAAAGCTACACGGCCGCGAAGGGCGGAATCGTCGCGCTCACGCACGCCCTGGCCGCGAGCCTCGCCGGGCGCGTTCGCGTAAACTCGATCTCCCCCGGCTGGATCGACACCGGCGCAACGTACGACCCTTCCTACAAGCCACAGTATTCCGAAGCGGACTCCCTGCAGCAGCCCAGCGGTCGCGTCGGGACACCGGAGGACATCGCTCGCGCCGTGCTCTTCCTCGCCGACCCGCGCAATAGCTTCATCAACGGCGAGAACCTCGCCGTCGATGGCGGCATGACCAAGCTGATGATCTACCACAACGACCACGGCTGGACACTGAATCCCGCGTCACAGTCCTGACTCCGCCACGGTAATCGTTGTTTCCGTCTTCCAACTTTGTCGCGCTTTGTCGTGAGCTTTGTCGACTCATGCGCACGGTCGAACCGGGGTCGGCGACCCCGACTACAGGACTGCGCCCCGGCAGGGGCTCTGTTCAGGGTTCAGGGAGAAGTCGCTTTGTTCGTACCGCGGCATGTCGCCCCAGAAGTCCACCGCGAACCCGTCCCGACCGTCCGTCACTTCGAGACGTCCGGGCGTCTGCCGCACAAAGGGGCCACCGAAAATCGGCCAGGACGCCAGGTCCTGCGGCACTCCGGCCACGGCAAAGCGGCAGGCACGGTTCCCGTGCAGGTCTCCGGCCGGATCCGGATCGAACGTGGCGGCCACGCGCTGACCGTCGGCCGTGCGCCAGGCGACGGTCAGGTCGGACGCGAAACGCGACGTGTCGGGGACGCGGTCGGCCAGCTTTGCGGGAAGATCGGCGCCTCCGACCACGACGAAGAAGCCCGTGCGGCGCCCGGAGAACTTCAGGATCGGGTCGCGGGCGCCCGCCTTGTCGGGAGGCGTCGCCGCCCGCTCTTGCGCGCCGCCGAGGGCGCGCACAGCGACCACGGCGGTGCTGGTTCTAAAAAGCGTCCATCCCTCGAAGTCCTCAGGCTGGCAAGAGGGCGGATAGGCAAAGTAGGCGTAGTCGGCCTCCTCTTCGTCCGGCACGAGCGCCATGCAAAGGTACGTGTCGCCCCACTGCGCCGATTGGACGTAACGGCCGGTGCCGTCGCGGAAGCCAAGCCCGGTCTTGCGGGCGTTGTGGTCGCACTGCCGCGGGTGGCCGCCGGTGAAGGCGACGGCGCCCGTCGGCGTGTCGACGGCGATCATGAAGCGCGTGTGTTGACTGGCATGGGCGTTCCAGAGGCTGCCCATCGTCAGATCGGGCGCGATCCAGAGCGACTCCTGGGTCGCGCCGGCGCGGGGTTCGATCCGCTGTCCGTACCAGTAATTCGCCTTGCTGTTGCGCTGCTCGGCGGGCAGGTTCGGCAGACGGCGGCGGGCGATGGCGGTCAGCGCCGGACCCGGCCGCCAGGCGGACGTGGCTGCGTGCAGCGCGTACCGGTAGTCGCGCTTCGTAGCGTTGTCCGGCGCATCGGGCCCCCACCAGAGAAAGCCCGTCTGATCGGCGATCGTCTCGTACGGCCGCTTCGCGTGGCCGCGCTGGTTCGGTCCGCAGAAGATGCCGCCCGTGTGTTTGAGGGCGTAGCCGGCGACCATCAGGTCGAGGCCGGCCTGCGCCAGCAGCCGGCACTCGGGATCGGGCGAGAAATCGTAGATGTTCAGCAGGCCGTTGACGGTGAACATCAGGTACGTCGAAGAGTCCCATTCGCCGGGTCCGGCGAAGTAGAGGCCTTTGACGTAGTCGCGGAGCTGGCGCTTGGCGTTCGCGAGGGTCTCCTCGCGCGACTGGCGGTTGGAGCCGACGCCCAGGAAGCAGGGCAGGACGTTGGCGCTGGTCATCCACATCGTGCGGTGGTTCTCGGTGCCGCCGACCTGGAGGTAGTTGAAGGCATGGAACGCGTCCGCAAGCTTGCGGCGAGTCTCGTCGGTCAGCGCGGTCTGACCGTAGAGCGGCAGGAAGCGCGCCCAGTTGACGGCGGCGAAGTGGTAGTGTTCGCGGTAGCTGCGGTCGTCGTTCTGGTACCGGAGCGCCTCTGGATCCTGCGGATCGTCCATCAGGCGCGCGATCGCCGCGCCCGGCAAGTACTTGCCGGGGTCGCCGCCCGCGAAGTAGCCCCGGCGCCACGTTGCAAGATCCTCCACGGACAGCGTGCGCACGACGGCGCCGACGCGCGTGCGAAAGCCCTCCGCGTCGGGGTAGCCCCGCGGGTCGGCCGCAGCCGGCACGTCGGCGGGAGGCGTGCGGGCGGCTTCCGGTAAGGCCGGGAATTCCCACGCGCAGGCGGGGCGGAGGCAGAGTGCGGACGCTGCCACGCAGGCGGGGAGAACGAAAACTGGATGCAAACGGTTCATTGCAAATCTTCCATGATGATCCAACACGGCCAATATCGATACCAGAATTTCGATTCTATCGCAAGGATCGAATTCAAGTACCCGTTCAGTTTCTGGGGTATCGAGGGGCGCGGCCTTCGGGCTGCCAGGCGGTGCGAAACAAGGTGGGACGACGCCGTCCCGGCGAGCCGCCATTCGGACGCACACCGCGCGTCCGCCCTCCCGCAGCGGCGCCAAGGGATTGGCACCCTTAAAACCCATTTCAACGCGGCTTGCCGGGACGGCTGCGCCCCACCCTCTCCGCACGCCTGCGTGTGGACTCTGCCACCGATTATTATAATCTTGAAAGCAACTTCGAGATTACAACCACCCGCCAGTCGAGCGGCTTGCCGGGACGGCTGCGCCAAACCTTGTCTTCGCAGCGACTGAGCAACAAGCACAGGCATATGGCACGCGCTCCGCAACCCCGCCGACTGATCGAATACCGACCGGCCCGAATACCGACCGGTGCAATCCGTAGTTGACTTTCCGAGCCCATTGCGATAAAAGTGTATCGATACCTAAGGAGACAACAATGAAAACTCCAGTCGAACACGCACGAAAGAAAGCAAAGTACGAAGTGGTGACCGACGAACTCGCGCTGCGCATCGAACGCGGCGAGTTCAAGGAGGACACGCCCCTGCCGCCGATCCGCGAGCTGATGAAGATGTACGGGTTCAGCCTTGCGACGGTGACGCGCGCCCTGTCGATCCTGGAGAGCCGCGGGCTGCTGCGTTCGACGCGCGGGAAAGGCATCTTCGTCGAGCCGCGGCGGCCGACGGCGGCCGGCGTTCTCGCCGTAACCGCGCCCTCCGGTCCGCAAGAGGCCCTGAGCCCCGTGTGGAACCGGCTGCGGATCGGCGTCGTTTCGACCTACACCCACACGCGCAGCGGCGAGATGTGGTGGTCCCGGATCCTGGCCGGGGCCGACGAGATGATTCGCGAGACGGGCGGCGGCGCGCAGCTCCGCTTGGTGCCTGTGGACGGGCAGTCGCCGGCGGACCTTGTCGCCCGTTGCAACAACGACGGCATCAACGCCCTGATCAACTTGGGAGACCACTGGCCCGCAGTCGAACTGCTGGCTTTCGCGCGCGCAGCCCGCGAACGGCACATGCCCGCCGTCATGACGTGGACGAGCCAGCCGCAGCCACTGCCGGTGCATCTGATCGAGCTGGACAACCAGATCGGCATCGAGGAGGCGGTCCGCCATCTGGTCGACCTCGGCCACCGGCGCATCGGCTTCCTGGCGTTCAGCGAGTCCTACGCGTGGAGCGGCGAGCGCGAACAGGCGTTCCGCGTCGCGCTGGCGGCCTGCGGTCTGACGCCGGTGCTGCGGACGGCGATCCCGCAGCGGACACCACTGGAAGGGAGCCCTGAGCTCGAGAGCGTCGCGGACGGTTGCACGGCGGTCGTCTGCGCGAACGACGACCTCGCCGCCGCGATGCTCAAATGGGCTCGCGCCCACGGGCGCTCGGTTCCCGACGATCTGTCGATCGTGGGATTCGACGACGACACGCTGTACCGCCAGTTCGAGCTGACGACGGTAAACGACGACATGGCGCGGCTGGGGCGCGAGGCGGTGCGGCTTGCGGCCCACCTGTTGGAATCGGGAGACGGAAACATGAAGCTGACGTTGCGGCTGCCTGCCCGGCTTGTGGTTCGGCGCACGACCGGCGCACCGCGGGGCGGGAGTTCCGAATGAAGAACATGGGACGAAACATGGCGATGGCGATGATGGTGCTCGAGTTAGCGGGAAAGGCGGGCGGGATGTCGGCGACAAGTGATTTCGACGAGGCAACGTTTCGGGTGACGGGGCGGGACCTCGTGATCAACGGCATTGCGGAGGTGCCGCGCGGCCTCTTCTCCGTGCATGCCGCGCAGCTCGATGCCGAACGGGTCGAAGACTGGGGCGTCGAGGGCGTGCGCCTGATCCATCTGCGTCCCAGTGGCGTGCCCGGCACAACCCCGGCCCCGTTCGTCCTCGACTGCTATTTCGACCGGTATCAGCCTGCGCTGTCGCTGATTCGCCCCGACTGGGAGTCGCAATTGCGCGACCTCGGCCGCCGCCACGGCGAAGCGCTGGCGGCGCAGGGCGGGCGGAACCACGCGGTCGAGTTCTGGAACGAGCCGTATCTGAACTGGGCCGCCAAGCCCGGCGTCAACTACGACGGAATCCACTACAATCTCGACGACGCGGGCACGAACCGCCCGGTCGTCGGACGACTCGGAGGGGAATCCTACACGAATTTGCAGTGGAGTGCCTGCGTACCCGTGGCGTTTCTCTGTCCGACAGGCGGGCCGTCCGCGGCAGAGGCGCTGGATCCGCTCGAGCGCACAGGTTCCGTCGACTATCTCGCCACGCGGTTCATGCCCGCCGGAATCGCCCGCGGCGAGAAGTTCCGCTGGCGCGAACGCGACTACGTGGTCGGCAGGCGCTGGTGGGTAAGGGACCGCAGCCAGCCCTCCTGGTGGTCTGGCACCGTCAACCGCGGGCTTTACCTCCAGATGGCGGCGCCCTTCGCCGCCGAACTCAAGCGCGCCAACCCCGACGCAACGTTCGTGGCGGGCTGGGGCTTCCACATTTTCGAGTCCAACTGGCGGGCCTGGGATCTGCTGCACCGGCCGACCCTCGACGCGCTCCATCCGTGGATCGACGGCTACGGCGAACACCACTATGGCGTCGATCCCCGCCGGGTGGCGGCCTCCTACGAGATCGCCGACGCCTACATGCGCCACCGGTGGAACAAGCGGATCGGCTTCTGGAACACCGAAGCCGGCGGCATGCAGGATCCGGAGCGGCCCGACGCCTTGCGGGCCCTGCCAGAGGGACGGACGCTCGAAGAATCGCGCGGCGCCGCGGCGTATTTCCTGCGCGACGTGCTGACGATGCTGCGCCATGTGCCGGACAAGGCCCGCATGCGCTGTGCGCACGAACCGCAGGTCAACAGCGGCGTCCCCGCGGCGTTCCGGCTGCTCAAGCCGCTGCGGGGGCGGCTGTCCGAGGTGCAGGGGCCGGACAACGGCGTCTGGGCCGTGGCCGCGCGATCGGAACGGCGGTTGACCGTCGTCTGCTACAACGGAATGGCGGAGGCCCGGAGCGAGTCGCTCGCGGTGGCCGCGCCAGCCGGCACGAAGTTGGCGGACGCCACGCTCCGGCGTCTCGTGGAGCGCAACGATGAACTCGAGGTCGCGGAAGAGCCCCTGTCCGCGCGGGGCGCCCGCTGGACGGGCATGGTGGACTTGGCCCCCGGTACGGCATCGGTTCTCGTGTTCGAGTTGGAAGGCGAGGCCCGACCGGACACCGTGCGGATCGAGCAGTACGTCGCCGACGGCATCCTGCACGAGGTCGCGGCCGGCAAACCGGCCAGGTTCGGGATCGACCTGCCTGCGGACAAGCTCGCCGCCGTGCGCGGCGCGCGCGTCCGTTGGGTGCTGGCCGGGGCGAACGCGG
The DNA here is from genome assembly GCA_964451695.1 of uncultured Lentisphaerales bacterium. Lineage (GTDB taxonomy): Bacteria > Verrucomicrobiota > Kiritimatiellia > RFP12 > UBA3636 > JAAZAI01. The sequence continues at coordinate 7,800 of CAYVJM010000007.1, forward strand.
AGCTGCGCGTGCGCTGGAACGGGCGGCCGCTGGCTCCCGTCCACGGCTCGGGGCCGTTCCGCGAGATCGCCGTGGAACCCGAATGGCTGTGCGAGCGGAACGAGGTCGT
>CAYVJM010000007.1:8008-23170 GCA_964451695.1 uncultured Lentisphaerales bacterium
CAGGCCCAGGTCGCCGACGGCGGACTCGCCTACGCCAACGGGGACGTCGTGGTCGCCGGTGGAGCCCGGAGCCTGACCTTCACCAGCCTGACTCCCGCCAACAACTGGGTGTTTTCACGCACGTTTCCGGCGCAGTCCGACACGGTCTATTTCTCCCTCGCGATGACGTGGACCGAGCAGGCGGGCGACGACATGCTCCTCTTCGCCCTCTCCAACGACGCCGACGCCAGTCCCGTCGCCCTCGGCAACAGCGCGGGCGTCCACATCAACCCCAACGGTACGCAGACCGCCGGCCTGATCAACGGCCGGATGCGCGGGAACACCACGGGCGAGACGACCACCCTGAGCTCGGGCAAGGCGGGCGGGAAGAACACCGCGTCGCCGCAGTTCATCGTGGGGTGCATCGATAAAGAATCCTCCACGAACTACAACAGGCTCCGGCTGTGGGTCAACCCGACGTCCTACCGGGAGGGCGTGTCCGATGTCACCATCACGCGCGACATCGGGATTGACTCGGGGCTCGACACGTTCTACTTCTTCTCGGGATCGGGCAACGACGCCGGCGAGGAGAACCGCGTGGACAACATCCGCATCGGCACGACCTGGGCGGACGTGATGCCGTCTCTCCGCGGCACGGTCATCGTCGTCAAGTAGGAGCAACATGAAAAAATTCAGGGCGGCGCTTGGATGCGCCTGCGCGATCGGGTTGACCGTGATCGCCGGCGCGGACACGTTGAAGACGATGGCGGAAGCGACGCGCGCACCGGCTCGGTTCGCTTCGCACACGCCGGATTTCTCGGTCGCGAAGGAGTCTTTCCGCTTCGCGCAGGACGGCAAGGAGCAGGCGTTCTGGTGCATCAAGGACGGCGGACGGTACGTCGCCGTGATCCACGAAGGCCAGTCGCAGCTCGACATGATCACCTTCGACCCGACGAAGACAGTTGAGAAACCCGCCTTCCAGTCCTACTACTCGTGGGGCACGCTGCTCGGCACGCGCATTCTGGTCTCCGGCTGGATCGGCGAATGGCGTCCGACCGGCAAACTCGTCCTGGACTTCTCGACGACCGGCGAGACGCTGCTCCTGAAGACGGAGCAGTCGTGGCCCGACCGCAAGGGGTCCTGTCGCTACACGATGCTCCTGCGCCTCGACCCTGTGGCCGGGTACGTCTGGGACATTCACACGGAATACGACACGGACCGGCCGGGGACGCGCAAGGTCAAGCGCGACGGCAAGGAAGTGGAGGAGTTCGACCGGCCTCAGTTCTTCAACTGGCAGGTTCGCGTCACAGGCTGGACGAAGCGCCACAACAACCCGCGCTGGCCCGCCGCCTGGACGCACGAGCGCACGCTCTTCCAGCGCACGGACGGCAAGTTCGTCGGCTTCTACAACAACCCCGACGCCGTGGACCGCAGCCGCTTCAAGCGCAGCGAGGTCATGGAGGGCGGCTTCGTCGCAATGGGCCCCGACGCCGAAGGTTGGGGCGTCGCGCTGAGCCATCTGAAGAAGAACGGGTTCTCGACACCCAACGCCACCTGCAACATGTGGGCCGACTCCCACAACCTGCTCAAGTTCAAGGACACTCCCGACGCCGACGGGCTCTACCGCGTCGTCGCCGACTGGCGTTTCCAGGCGGTGCCGCCCGAGGTGCTCGCGACGGTGATGGAACAGACTGAAATGGACAACATGGGGCGGCCGTAGAGCCTCGTCATCTCCCCGATACGCAATCGTCGACCGGTTGGGGCGCGAGAGTGTGGTGTCAGGAAAGGAAAGATCGAAGATGACCCGTAGAAAAACGATTCGCCCGGTTCGTTGGATCGGTTTGGTGTTGGGTGGAGTCTCTCTGGCGGCGGTTTTGACGGCCGGGGCCCAGACGCAGCCCGCGAGCGGCACGCCCGCGGACGCGGCGTTCTACGTCGGCGGCGCGGGCAAGACGCGGTTGTCGAGCGCGTTCGCGCTCTCCGACGGCACGCTGCTCGTCGGCGGAGCCTCCGACTCCCTCGACTGGCTCCCGGCCAACGTCCCGACCGCCGCGCTGGGCGGCCCGGTTCCCGAAGGCGGCGACACGGGCCTGACGCCCTTTCTCCTGCGCCTCTCGCCCGACGCGAAGCGGATCGTCTGCGTCCTGACACTGCCGCGCGGATGCGCAGAGGACGTCGCCGCGATAAAAACGACGTCGTCTCCCGGCCGGCCGACGGGTGCGCTTCTGATCGCGGGGCGGACGCGCAAGGACGAAGCGAAGGGTCGGAAATCAGACGGCTACTTCATCGCCCGACTCGACGGCAACTTCATCGACGCGCCGCCAAAGCGCCTGCTCTGGGTCTACACCGTGCGCGCCGGCGACGACATCCGCAATCACATGCCCTGGGATGTCGGCGCGGACGGTCGCGTGATCTACGCCATGGGCTACCCGCACAGCTACGACTGGGTTGCCATCGAGGCGCTCGACGCCAACGGCAAGCCCGCGGCGGTTCCCAAGTGGCGCACCCACTGGATGGCCAAGGCGGATGGCGGCGAGGAGGAGTTCGCAGGCACGGCGGACCAGGCCCCGGGCAAGGTTGCGCACAGCGCCATCGTCCTCAAGGCCTGGGGACGGGGCGACTTCCGGTCCTGGACGCGCGAGGACTACCTCGCCAAGGTGCCCGACGGCAACGGCGGGTTCAACCAAGGCCGCTGGCCGTTCGACGGAATGTTCGGCGGCTACTTCGATTTGACGACGCGCAAGGACGTGCAGGTCACGGAGAACAACTGCGGCTGGTACGGCTACCGGTGGAGCAGCACGCCCTGCGCGAACGTCGGCGCGATCGCGATCGACCGCCGCGACGGCGCGATCTACATCGGCGGCAACAACAAGTCCCGCCTGCCCGACGGCAACCCCGACTTCGAACCGTGGGTCGTGGCAATGGACCGCGACGGCGCGCTGAAGTGGTGGTCGCGCCTCTACCCGGAGTCCAAGGGCGTCTCGACGCCGGACCAGTACGTCGACGACCTGGCCATCGACTACACGGCGCCCTTGAAGGCCGACGGCGCGTTGGTCGTGGTCGCCCGCGCGCACGGCAACAACGTCAACAACTTCTGGACCGGCAACTCGATCCGGCACCCGGCGAACCCCAAGCGGAGCTTCCAGCAGCAGTTCACCGGCACGCACGGCAACATGCACTACTCCTGGATCGGGCGCATGACCGCGAGCGACGGCACGATGCTCCACGCCACCTACGTGGCCGAATACGGCGAAGGCTCGAACCACGGCGACAAGCGTTTCCAGGAACCGCTCCTCAAACACTGGCCGCACTTCCTCTCCGGCTGGCCCAACCTGAACACCACGCGCGTGCGCGCCCTCGCGGTCGACGTGCAGGGACGCCCGTTCATCACCGCGCAGGGACGCCGCGTCATCACCACGCGGAATGCCTTCCAGAACATGCCGAGTCCGTTGGAGGATCCCGGCAAAAACGGCGTTTGGAGCGACTTCGTCCGCGTGTACCGCCAGGATCTGACCACGATCGACTACAGCTCGCTGCTGACCGGCGCCTGGGACTGGGACACCGGCAAGGGCGGCAGCGAGGTCGTGCTTGAGGCAGTCCTGCCGCTCGGCAACGGCGCTCTGGTTGTCGGCCACGCCCCGCTCGGGAAGAGCGGCCAGCCGGAGGGCAACAACATGCCGACGCGCAACGTGCCCGCCTGGGGCCGTGCCCAGCGCACCGGCGAAATGGGCGTGCTGGCGCGGGTGAGCTTCGGCGGAGCCCGCTGAGACACCATGGCAAACGCCCGCACCACAAGCCGTCGCCCCCCCGCCCCCGCACGCGGCGAGGAGTGGCTCGCTCTGGACGGCCGGCACGCCGCCCTGCGCTACACGTCGGCCGACGACGCGATCCTCCGCAAGGCGCGCCTCGGCATCGAAGCGCATCGCAAGGTCGACGCCGTCCTCGTGCTCGCCGACCGACAGGGCCGCCCCCTGGCCGACACGCCGGTCGAGATCGTGCAGACCGGCCATGCCTTCCCGTTCGGCGACCAGCTCTGGCACCTCGACGCGCTGGTCCGCGACGGTCGCGGAGACGGCGAGCAGGCCCGCGCCTGGAAGCACCGCTTCGCCGAACTGTTCAACGCCGCCACGAACCTGTGCTACTGGACCGAGCGCCCCCGCAACGATGCCTCGAAGACCGAGGATCGGCAGGGCGAGCCCCGCGTGGAGAACTTCGCGGCGACGGTCGACTGGACGCTCGCCAACGGACTGCGCGCCAAGGGCCACCCGCTCTTCTGGAGCATCCCCAAGTGCATTCCCGAATGGGCGCAACGCTACGACACCGCGACGTTCATGAAGTTCGCCGAAGTCCGCGTCCGCAGCCTCGTGGCCCGTTTCCGGGGACGCATCACGTTCTGGGACGCCGTCAACGAGGCCCTCTGGGAGGCCGCGCCGCAACACCTCGCGCAGCGCGCGTGGCCGCACATCGAGTCGGTCCCGGACATCGTCGGGTACGTCGGGCCCGTGCTGCGCTGGTGCCGCGAAGAGGACCCCGACGCCACCTACCTGATCAACGACTACGGCACCGAGCTGGAGGACAAGCCGCTCACGGGGAACGACGGCTCCAAGGTCACGGCCGCCTCGCAGCGCAAACGGTTCATCGCGCTGACGCGCGCGTTGCAGGATGCCGGCACGCCGCCCAACGCGATCGGCCTCCAGTCCCACACCGGCGGATGGGCCCGCCCGTCGCAGCAGTGGGCCGTCTACGACGAATATGCGGATGGAACGGGGCTGCCCGTCCATGTCACCGAATACTGGGCCGACACGAAGCGGTTGAAGGCGACCGGGATGTTCGACGACGCGGAGCTCGACGCGATGCAGGCGCGGCACGTCTGCGACTACCTGACCTGCGCCTTCGGCCATCCGGCGGTGGACGCGTTCTTCTTCTGGGACTTCATGGGCGCGGCGATTCGCTGGCACGACGCGTTTTCGAGCCACGAGACGCGCCCCGTCTGGGACGCCGTGCGCCACCTGCTCCGCGAGGAGTGGCGCACGCGGCTCTCGCTGCGCACGGACGCGCAGGGCCGGGTCGCGTTCCGCGGGTTTCTCGGCGACTACGGCGTGCGGCGGCCTTTGGGCCCGACGACCCAAGGCACGTCGTTCCGGCTTTCGAGACAGACGACCGGCGATTTGACGATCAGCCTCTGAGACCGTCTTCAATCCTGGGCGGAACGCCCAGTCAACGACGGGGCAGCCTCCCCGAAAGGATTCCGTGAAGCACGACTACCTCCACGACCGCTACGACGCGCTGCACGCCACGCCGATGCAGCGACGGCTGCGCCAGCTTGCGCCGATGCCCGTCGGCGTGGTCTTCCTGCCTTGGCCGGGAATGACCGAAGACGACGCGCGCACCCACTTCCGGTTGATGCGCGACCTGGGCTTCACGTGCCTCAAGCAGACCATGCCCACGCCCGAGTGGCCGACGGAACGGACGCTGGCGCTCGCGTTGGAGGAAGGCATCCTGCCGTATTGGTATGGCGAGGCCGGCGGCGATCCGCTCACGCCCGCGCTGTTGCGGAAGCTGGGCGTGCCTCCCGATGTGTCGGCGGACGAAGCCGCCGCGCATCCCGCCGTGGTCGCCCACCAGCACGCGATCCTGCGGCGGCGCATCGCGGAGGACGCGCGCATCGCCCGGATGGAGGCCCGGCGGCCCGAGTCCGCCAAGGCCGCCGCACAGCCGTTGCCGGGCGTCGTCGGAGACGTCCAGGGACACGTCCTCGCCGCGCATCTGCGCCCCCGCTTCGTACGCTGGCTCCGGCGGCAGTACGGCACCGTCGAGGCGGTCGTCGAAGCCTGGAACTTGAGGCACGTGGGCATCTGGAAGGCAGACCGGCCCTTGTGGAAGACGTGGAAGCAGATCGAGGACGGACTCGACGACATGGGCATCAACGAATACCGGCACCTGCGCGACATCCTGCGGTTCCGGGCCGAGACCTTCGTCGAAGAATACTGCACGTCGTCCGTGCGCAAGACGCATGCGCGCGACGCGCGCATCCCCTGCCGCGCCGGCGGCGAAATGGGGCTCTTTCTCTCCTTCGCATCGCGCGGAACAGACATGCAGGCGATCGCCGATGCGATGGCCGACGGCGGCTCCTTCTATCCGTCGATCCACTTGGCATGGCACTTCGAGGAGGTCGACTTCGAAGTCGCGCGCCCCGTCTTCATGCAAGCGCAAATCGCGGCCGACTGGGCCAAGGGCATCTGGACCGCGACGTGGGAATCGACTGGAGGGCCACAGTACTTCTCGGGCGGGAAATCGCCTTTCGTAGCCGAGACGCGCGACCGCACGGCCGGTTTCACGGTCGATGCGGGCACGATCGCGCAGCTCATGCTGAGCTACCTCGCCGCCGGGTTCAAGGGGTTCGGGTTCTGGGCCTGGAACCACCGGACGGCGGGCTGGGAGGCCGGCGAATACGCCTTGCTCGACCGCAACAACCAACCGACCGTCCGCGCCGTCCGCGCCGGGCAAATCGGAAAGGCCGCCTGTCGTTGGCGCCACGAGCTGTGGGCGGCCCACAAGGAGCCCCTCGTCGGCGTGTTGGCCGACTGGGACAACGAGGCCATCTGGGCCTGCATGGCCGTCGGAGGGCGCGACCACTTCAAGACGACGCCCGTGCGCGCGCGCATCGGCGCGAGCCGCGCGTTCATCGACGCGAACGTGCCTTGGGAATATGCGACGCTGGCCGACTTGCGCGGGGGGCTGGGCCCGCGCTACCGCGTGCTCTACCTGCCCGCGATGCTGGCGCTGCGGGACGATCTGCGCGAGGTGCTGCTGGCCTACGTGCAAGAGGGAGGTCGACTCGTCATGGACATGCCCGGCGCGTACTACGACGCCCACGGCCGCATGCTGCCGACCGCCCCCGGCAGTTGGTTCGAGACGTTGTTCGGCTGCGTCCTGCACGATTTCGGATACGCACGCGACAACCAGCGGCCGGGCCGTTGCGGCGACGTCGCCTTCGAAGGTTTCGTGGCCGATCTGGAACCCACACGCGCCACCGTGACGCTGCGCCACGACAACGGCCAGCCCGCGGTCACCGAAGCGCGCGTCGGGCGCGGCGCCGCCGTCCTCCTCAACCTGCCCGCGTCGCTGTCCTGCTGGAAGCCCGGCGCGCTGGCGATGCAACGCCTGCTCGTCCGGCACGCGCTCGGCCGCCACAAGTCGCCGTACGCCTGCGATGGCGCGCTCGTGTACCGGCTCGCGGCACCCGGCGCGGACCACTACTTCCTGATCAACGACGGCCCGGCGACGACGGCGAGGCTGCGCGTTCAGGGCCTGGCCCGTCCCCGGTTCGAGGACGCGGTCGACGGCGAGACGCTTGCGCCGGGCCGTCCCATCGCGCTCGAAGCGCACGGCGGCCGCTGGCTGCGGCTGCCCCGGACTTGATTCGGGCAGCGGACCGAAGCCATGAAATCGCATTCATCCTACGAGGCGCTGACCGACTCCCTGGCGAAGGGCTGGAACACCTGGCATGTGCGGAGCATGCTCGCGCACGCGCTGCTTCCCGAAGGCATCCTGCTCCAGATCGGCATCAAGGAATATCAGACCGGAACACACCTGCGCGAGATTCTGAAAGGGCCCGTGGACGTTACGCCGGGCCTGCGCACGTTCGACGGCACCTACACCAGCCTCGCGCTCCGTTACGGACAGACCGCGTTCCGCGTTCAGACCGGAGTGGCGGACGGCGATTTTCTGCTGCTCGCGACCCCGCTGGCCCAGCCGCTCAAAACGGCGCTCGTCACCGTGGAGGGCGGAATGCTGTGGAACCGCCCCGGATGCTGGCGCCTGGAGAACAGCGTGCTCCATTGCACGACGCCCGGCCTATCGATTGACGTCTATCCGACCTGCCCGTCCGTGACGGAAACTGGGATCTGGGCGACCACCCCGTATCTGGCGCTGCCGGCCGACCGTCCAGTCGGACTGAGCACGGGGCGGCCGCGCACCGTCGAGGAGATTGCCTCTGTGCTGGCCGGACTCGAGGCTTCGCTCGCCGCGCAGGCCGAATCCTACGGGCCGCTGGCCGAAGTCTACAAGGCGACCCGGGCGGTTCTGGCGTGGAATACGATTTTCGACCCGATGAAAAACCGCGTCATCACGCCGGTGACGCGCACCTGGTGCGTCGCTCGGGGCGGCTGGGTGCTGTTCGAGTGGGACACCTACTTCGCCGCCTTCATGTTCAGCCTCGAATCCGGCGAATTGGCGATGGCCAATGCGGTGGCGATCACCGACGAGATCACCGAGACCGGACTGGTGCCGAACGTGGCGGAGGCCTCCGGCAGGGTGAGCCGGGACCGCTCCGAACCGCCCGTCGGGGCATGGGTTTGCCGCGAGATCTACCGGCGGTGGCGGCAACGCTGGTTCCTGGAGCGCGTCTATCCGAATCTGCTCCGCTGGAACCACTGGTGGTGGGAGACTCGCCAGCGCGGCGGACTTCTCGCCTGGGGTTCCACGCCCTTCGAGCCCGTCGTCGGCAACATCAAGGAGGGCTACGGCGTCAACACGCCGATCGGCGCGGCGCTCGAATCCGGCCTCGACAACTCGCCGATGTACGACGGCGTTCCGTTCGACACGCAGACGCATCGGATGCAGCAGTGGGATGTCGGCCTCACCAGCCTCTACGCGGCCGAATGCGACGCCCTCTCGGACATCGCCGGCGAACTGGGGCGCGGCGACGACGCGGCCCTGCTGCGCGCCCGCGGCGACACCGTTCGCGCGGCCCTTCGCGGCAATCTCTGGAACGACGAGTCGGGACTCTTCCTCAACCGCCGCGCCGACACGGGCGAGTTCAGCCGCCGCCTGTCCCCGACAAACTTCTACCCGATGCTCGCCGGGGCCGCATCGCCGGAGCAGTGCGAGCGAATGATCCGCGAGCACTTCTACAACCCGGACGGATTCTGGGGCGAATGGGTGCTGCCGTCCATCGCGCGCAACGATCCGGCATTCCACGAGCAAAACTACTGGAGGGGTCGCATCTGGGGGCCGATGAATTTCCTCGTCTATCTGGGACTCCGCCGTTGCGGCCTCGACGCGCCCCGTCGGGATCTTGTCGACCGCTCTGTCGCGCTGCTGCTGAAGAATTGGCTCGCACACGGCCACGTGATGGAAAACTACAACTGCATGACCGGCGACGGGGCCGTCGCGGAAGGCCATGCGGGAGGCGACACCTTCTACTACTGGGGCGGGCTCCTGGGCACGATCGCGCTGATGGAAGCCGGCCACTACGATTCGCCGCCACGCCAGTAGCGGCTAGCCATCCCTACCGCAGGCCGATAGAGCGCGGAGTCTTTTCCTTTTCTGGTCCTTCCGAGTTTTACGTTTGCATTTTCTTTGTCGTGAGCTTTGTCGCGAGCGACAAAGCTGAAACGCGCCCCGACCCAAGCGCCTGACCGAGTCCTCCTGACGCCCCGCGCTTGCCTTCGAACGCGGATCGCGGTAAGATCCCGAACACAACTGGGAATGATGCCGCTGAATCCGCCAGGGGAATCCTGAACAGCGATAAGGACACAATGAGCGATTTTTTCTTGCCCTTTCTTGTGATTGGAGGTGTGTTCGGCCTTCTTTTCGTGATGCCGGTCATTGCGCTGGTCTGGATCCGCGGAGTCTCGCGCGGCATTTCCGATCTGAATGCGCGTCTGTCCCGGATGGAAAGAACCTTGTCCGGCACCGAGAATGCGCACCCCGCGAAGCCGGAGGCGCCCCGCGGCACCGATGCGACCGCTATCGCGCATGAGGCGGCTGCGGATCGCCCGCCCGCCATGCCGCCCCCGCTGCTCCAGACCACGCAGCAACCCCCGCCGCCCCAGTCCGCGCAGCAACCCCCGCTGCCCCAGTCCGCGCAACCCTCGCTACCGCAGGCGATTCCTCCGGCACCCCCTCAGATGGAGCCCGAGCCAACGCCCTTCGAACGCGCTGTCGCCAAGGCTTGGAACTGGATCGTGATCGGCGAGGAGTTCCGCAAGCCCGGCGAATCGTGGGAGTATGCGGCGGCGACGAACTGGCTGCTTCGCATCGGCATCGTCGTGGTGCTGGCCGGCATTGCGTTCTTCCTCAAGTACTCGATCGAAAAGGGTCTCGTGGGGCCGGTCGGCCGGGTGGCGATGAGTGTCGCCGCCGGCCTGGCACTGGTCGTCGGCGGTGTGCGGCTGCTGTTCAAGAAGTACCATCTGCTCGGCCAAGGTCTCGTCGGCGCCGGGTTTGCGACGCTCTACTTCGCCTTCTTCGCGGCCTCGGGAATGTACCAACTGATGTCCAACGGCGCGGGCTTCCTGATGATGGGCTTCGTGACCCTCGCCGCCGGCGCGCTGGCGGTTCGCTGCCAATCGCTGCTGATCGCGGTCCTCGGCGTACTCGGCGGCTACGCCACGCCGGTCATGCTGGGCGACTCGGGTGGGAGCGACCTGTTCTTCTTCGGCTATGTGCTGCTCCTGGGATGCGGCGTGCTGGGCATCGCCATGGTGCGACGCTGGCCGATGCTGAACATCCTGGGCATGCTCGCCTCCTATGGCCTCGCCTTCCTCTTCTGCCACGATCACGATGCAGCGCCGCAACTGCTCCGCGACATGGCATTCCTCTCCGCAGTGCATCTGATCTATCTGCTCTCCATCTGCGCAATCCACATCCGCCACCGGCTGGTCACAGGCGCGAGCGAATGGACGGCGATCCTCCTCAACGCATGCATCTACTGGATCTGGGTGTTCATGCTGTTCAAACCGATCTTCGGCAAGGAGGAGACCGGCCTCGTCTCGCTGGGCGTGGCCGCGGTCTACGTCGCGCTCGTCTACCTGTGCCTCCGGCTCAAGCTGGTGGACCGGACGTTGATCGTCCTGTTCATCGGCCTCGCCGCCGTCATCCTGGCGATGAGTCCGGCGCTGATGCTGCCGGGCGAGTGGCTGACCCTCGCATGGTGCCTTCAAGCGCTGGTCATGCTCTGGCTGCGCGAGAAGACCGGCCAGACGTTCCTCGGCAAGGCGGCGATGGCGCTTCTTGCCATTGCGTGTTTCCGCGGCATATTCTGGGACCTCGGAACCTTGTATGGGCGTCTGCGGCCCTCGCGCCTGACGGGCGCGGCGTTCTGGAAGGCCGCAGCCCTGCGCACGGTGGCCTTCGGAGCCCTGCCGGCGACTCTGGGGACGGCCTGGCGCATGAAATGGACGAGATCCTGGGCCCCGCAGATCCTCGGGCTGGTTCTGCTGCAGATCCTGCTTTACCTCACGCTCGAGTCGAACGTGATCGCCCGCGTCTACCTCCCTGCGTTCCGACACGGTATCGTGACGGTTGTCTGGACGGTCTTCGCCCTCGGACTGCTTGTCGCCGGCATCCGCGCGAGCGGCCGCTGGCTTCGCTGGTGCGGTCTCATGCTCTTCGGCCTGGCCGTTGTCAAGCTGCTCCTCTTCGATCTGGTCGGTTTGGGAACCCTTTATCGCATCATCGCCTTCATCACTGTGGGCGTCTTGCTGGTGCTGGGTTCCTTCGTCTATCTCAAGTACAAGAACCGGTTCGAAACATCGCCTGAACCGGAAGAGGAGGCGCTGCCATGAACCTGAAGCTTTGGCGTGCCGTTTTCGCCATTGCCGCGACCGCCGCGACGGGCGCAGCCGGCGCATGGACCGTGTCCCGTGAAATCGTCGGCGAGGCGGCGTCCACCCAGGTGGTCGCTGTGCCGCTCGACGACGCCGTGTTCGCCGTCGCGCAGGACGCCCTCGCCGACGTCCGGGTGCTGGACGCCGGAGGGCGGGAGGTGCCGCGCGTGATCCAGCCGGCCCGGGACTTCACATTCGAACGCCGCGACACGCCGCGCATGGCCCGTCTGGAGCAAGTCGAACCGCTGCCGGATGGCGGTCTCGCGGTCGTCTGCAAGCTCGACGGCACGAACCGCGTGTCCCTGACGAAGATGGCCGTCCACACGCCTCTGCGCAACTACGAGCAGACCGTGACGATTCAGGTCATGGGCCCCGATGGCGCCTGGATCCCGGCGAAGGCCGCCGAACCGCTGTTCGACTACAGCCGCTTCGCCGATGTGAAGAAGGAGGCGGTCGATCTTCCGGGACTGACCAACCGCGTCTTCAAGCTCTTGATCGACAAGGCGGACGACGCGATCTTCTCGGCCTACACGTCCATGAGCGAGGAAACCGGCGGCGACAAGGCGGTTCGAAGCGTCGTCAAGCGCTACGACGTGGAGCGGCGTCCGTTCCGGATCGACGCGGTCGAGTTCTGGGAGGCGCACGAGGTCGCCGTGGCGCACCCCCGGCTCCAGCGCATCGCGATCGACGCCGCGCAGGTCTCAGCGCAAACCGTGGAGAAGACCACGACGCTGATCGTTCCCGCAGGCCGGCATCCGGTCGTGGGCGTGGCGTTGGCGCCGGAGCAGCAGAACTTCGAGCGTCGCGTTTCGGTGGAAGTCCCGGCGCCTGGCGGCTGGCGCATGATCGCGCAAGGGGTCGTGGCGCGCGTTCGCCTTCCCGGCATGCCGGATCAGGATCGCCGGAACGTGTCCCTCCCCGAGGTCAGAGCGGAACAACTCCGGATGACGATCGCCAACGACGACAACCCGCCACTGACGTTCGGCGAAGGCGGCGTGACGCTTGTGCGCCCTGCCTACGCGTTGGCGTTCATCGCGGAAAAGGGGGAGCGCTACCGCCTCGTCTACGGAGATCCGTCGCCCGTCCGTCCTCCAGTCTACGAACGCGGCGTCGTCACCTACCTCGATCAAGGCCGGACCGCCGCCACGTGGATGCTGGCGGACGCTCCGGACGGTCCCGTCGCCTACGGCGCCTTCGTACGCATCCGACAGTTTCTCGCCAGCCATGCGCTGACGTTGATCTCCCTGCTCGTGATGCTCGTGCTGGGTCTGTTGATCCTTCGCGCGGCGAAAACGGAGCGCCGCTAATTTGGCAGACGGCGGCTCCACTTCCCCGGATCTTGCGAGCAGTGGAACACCGAGTAGACGACGCAGCGGTTCTGGCTGGCAAAAAAACTCAAAGAAAATGGCGAAGGGGAAACGCCGGACAAGCGCCCTTCGGTAGCGATCATGAACCATGGGATGGACGAGCGGGTTGCGCTGGATGCCAATGAGAGCGGCTTCAACACATCGCAGGAACTCCTTCCCCAGTCCTGGCGATTGTTCCTCTTACCATGCGTAGGCCTTCTCGACATCCGCCTTGGCCTCTGGGACGAGAATGGGCGTCTCGCTCACTCCTTTCTTGTGGAGGCTGGACGATTCGTATTTGAGCCGACCCGCTTCATCGACGGCGGCTCTCCGTGAGTTCTTCTCTTTGAGTGCTCCAAGAGTATCTTTTATTCCGACACCCGTCAACTCTTCACGGCGCGTTCGTAGTCCGCGAACGAATGGCTGCGCTGGACGGCGCGCAAGCGGGCGGGGCCATCCTCGAAGTAGACGTGGAGGTGGCCCCAGAGTTCTTTCATGCGGCCGAGGACGGGGGACGGGCCGCAGAGCGTGGCGCGGTAGGTGGCGTAGAGTTCGGCGGCGAAGGCCGCGACGCGCGCCGGATCGCGGGGCGGGGTCTTGACTTCGCCACGGCCGCCATCCTCCCAGGCGCGAATGGATTCCCCTAGCGCGGGGTCGGCAATGAGACCGCGGCCGATCATCACGCCCGCGAGGCCGGGGAAGCGCGCGACGATCCGCGCGTAGTCGGCGAGCGTCCGCACGTCGCCGTTGTACACGACGGGCATGGGGAGGATCGGCAGCACCGCCGCGAAGGCGTCGAGATCGACCTCGCCCTCGTACATCTGGACGCCGGTGCGCGGGTGGATGGCGATTTCCTTGAGCGGATGCTCCGCGATGCGCGGGGCGAGGCGGGCGAGCGTGTCCTTCGTCTTCATGCCGAGGCGGATCTTGATGGAGAAGCCTCCGGGCATGGCTTCGCAGCCGGCCTCGAGCATGCGGAGGAAAGCGTCCTCGTTTTCGGGCAGGCCGCATCCCCTGCCCTTTCTGGAAACCATTTTCCAGGGGCAGCCGCAGTTGAGGTTCATCTCCCGGTAGCCGAGGTCCTGAAGGGCCTTGGCCATGACGCGCAGGGCGGCGGGATCCTTCCCGATGACCTGGGGCGTCGTGGGGACTCTGCCACACGCCTCGGGGAGGACGTCCGCAAGGAGCTTGGTCATGACGCGGGCGCCGGCGACGAGGGGGATGAACGGGGCGACAGCGGAGTCGATGCCGCCAAAACATTCACCGTGGAGGCGTCGAAACGCCGCCACGGTGATGCCGCGGAGCGGGGCGAGGATGATCGCGGGGCGGGGCACGGCGGGCTAAGATTGTTTAACCGCAGAGAACGCAAAGAACGCAGAAAGGGCATAGACTTCAGCTATGCGCGCTTTGCGTACTTTGCGGTTAACTAGGCTGTCCTCCGATGGAGAATCCAGCCACCGTCGCCCAGTCGCCACATCGTCCTGTCGCGGTCTCGTGAAAACGCTACTCGGCCGGGGTTTCGGGAACCACGGTGACGACGCGGCCGTCCTTCTCGAACTTGACGGTGCCGGCGACGACGGTGAAGAGGGTGTCGTCGCGACCGCGAAGGACGTTCTTGCCGGGGTGGAACTTGGTGCCGCGCTGGCGCACGAGCACCTCGCCGGCGTTGACGGTCTGACCGCCGAAGCGCTTCACGCCGAGCCGCTGGCCCGGGCTATTGCGACCATTGATGCCTGTCTTGCTGCGTCCCATGACTGGAAATCCTCGTATTGAAAGTTAGGCGATGGACTTGACGACGGCGCGCGTCAGTTCCTGGCGGTGGCCCATCTTGCGATGGTAGCCCTTGCGGCGCTTCTTCTTGAAGTTGATGACCTTTTCGCCACGGAAGTGGTCCTGAACTTCGATGACGACGGCGGCGCCGGCGACGAAGGGGGTTCCAACCTTGAGGCTGGCGCCGTCGGAGAGGGCGAGCACCTCGGTGATCGTCGTCTGCTGGCCGGCCTCGATGGCGAGGCGTTCGATTTCGATCGTCTGGCCGGCTTCCACGCGGTACTGCTTGCCGCCGGTTTGGATGACTGCGTATGCTTCCATGAGGGATGTTCCTCTTCTGATGGGTTCGGGAGTGTTGGAATTTATCAAAAGCCCGCCGCGCTGTCAAGCGCGGCCGGGCTGGCGGCTCAGGCGAGGCTGGCTTCCGAGGACTTGGTCTTGCGATCCTCGTC
>CAYVJM010000008.1:0-12054 GCA_964451695.1 uncultured Lentisphaerales bacterium
CTGCACCGTTGTCAACATGCGCTTCGCACCCGCGATGTTCCAGGGCGAGGCGGGCATCGCGCGCATGGTCGCGCTACTGCGCCGCTTCGTCGCGGGCCGCGGCCACGAGATGCAGTTCAACGTGACGGACAACGGCGTCCTCGAACGCGCCATGGAGCGCCCCGAGGAATTCAGCGACCTCATCGTGCGCGTCAGCGGCTTCTCGGATTACTTCGTCAACCTCGCGCCGGAAGTCCAGCGCGACATCCTGCGCAGGAGTCTCCATGGCGTCGCCTGACGAGCTGCGTCCGATGACGGCGGGGCGCGTCTCGCGCATCCAGCGCGCCTGCACGGGCGACGGTCCCGGCTACCGGACGACGGTCTTTTTCCAAGGGTGCCCCTTGCACTGCCCTTGGTGCCACAACCCGGACTACCGGCCCGACGGCCCGCGAGTCTCCCGCAATCCCCGCCGTTGCATCGGTTGCGGACGCTGCGTGGAATCGGCCTCGGGCTGCCATCGCGGCAAGCCAGTCTGCGACGGCTGCGGCGTCTGCGTGGCGGAGTGCCCCGCCGGCGCGCTCGCGTTGCTCGGCGCCCAAATGGACGTCGAGGACGTGATGCGCGTGGTTCGCAGGGATGCGCCCTACTACGCCGACACGGGCGGCGGCATGACCCTCTCCGGCGGCGAGCCGCTGATGCAGATGGATTTCGCCCTGGCGCTGCTCGACGCGGCGCGCCGCGAAGGCGTGGCGAGCGCCGTCGAAACGTCCTGCGCGATGCCGCCGATGGAATTCGCGCGCGTGGTGGGCCGGGCTGATCTGTACCTCTGCGATATCAAGGCGTCGCGAGCGGCGTATCCGGCGCTCGTAGGCGCCGACCCCGACATCGTCCTGGCCAACATCGGCGCGCTCGACAAGGCGGGGTGCGAGATCGTCATCCGCGTTCCCTGCGTCGAAGGGGCCAACTTCAACGAGGGGCTTGCCGCGTTCGTGGCGGAGGCCGCCGCGTTGGAGCACGTCCGGGGCGTCGACCTCCTCCCCTATCACGACATGGGCCGGGGCAAGGCGGCAATGGCAGGACTCGCCGAGCCGGACTGGTCCGCAATGCGTACGCCAGCACCCGATGCGATCAAACGGTTCGAAGAACGGATTGGCCGGGCCTCGTTCCACCCCGTTCACGAGTTTGCTTGATGGATTGCGCAATGGACGCTCAGGGCGCGACGAGTTCGGGGCAGGTCGCTGCGAGCCGTTCGGCGAGATAGGGGGTGCAGCCCCACGCGCCGCGCAGCGCGGCATACTCGCCGATGGCGTTGTGCGTGCCGCTGCGGAAGGCGCGGACGCCGCGGATCAGCAGGTTGCGCGCGGTGGCCTCTTGGTCGATGAATTCGACCACCTGCGTCTTGTAGCCCATCACGCGGAGGATCTGCGCGCGGAACGCGTCCGTGAGGATGTCCGCGAGGCGCTCCTTGAGAATGCCGTTGCGCAGGATGGCCTGGTTCGGTCCGGTCGTGCCCAGTTTGCCCTGCAGTTCGTGCTGGCAGCAGGGGGCGCAGAGGATCGCGCGCGCCTGGCGCTCCACCCCGAAGGCCAGTGCCTCGTCCGTGGCCGTGTCGCAGGCGTGGAGACTCAGGACGATGTCGGGCTGGACGGCGAGCTTGCAGGCGGCGATGTCTTCGGCGAGGAAGGCGACGCCCTCCGTCCACTCCAGCGCCTCGGCCATGCGCCGGCAGGTGGCGACGACGGACGCCTTGATGTCAATGCCCGTAAACTGCACGGGGACGCCGCGGACGGCTTCAAGATACGCCTTGGCGGCGAAGGAGAGGTAGACCTTGCCGCAGCCGACGTCCACGAGTTGGAGCGGCGCGCCTTCGGCGGGGGCGAGGTCGGCGACGACCGCCTCGGCAATGCGGAGAAATTCGTTGACCTGCCTGTACTTCGCATGCATCGAAGGCTTCATCTCGCCCTGAGGGTCGGTGAAGCCCAGCACGCGGAGCAGGCGCGCGGAGTCGAAGCGGGCGAGCGGGTAGTCCTTCTCGCGGTCGTGCGCGCGGGCCTTCGCGGCGTCGCGTTTCAAGTCGCGCTTGCTGCGGGAGACGAGAACGCGGCCCTTCTTGGCGACGCGGACGTGCAGGTCGAGATCGGCCGTCATGACGTGCGCCTCGTCGACGGACGCGCCGCGCAGCAGGTCGCCGAGGGCGCGCTTCGCCGCGCCGCGGCCGAGGTTCCGGGACTCCGGCCCCTGCGTGAACTGCCAATTCGTCTCGCCATGGACCTCGACCGCGCGCACCCGCAGGGCGGCGTTGTCCTCCGGGCCGATGGGCGCCTTGAACGTGAAGGTCGCGGACATGAACGACTGCACGTCGAAGACCATGTCTTCAATCTCGCGCGTCGCGTTGCGCCAGTCCTGGGTGAACTCGTCCTGCAATTTGGGGCTCATGCGTCTCCTAGAAGAATTTGCCGAAGGCCACGCGAATCGCGGTCTCGGCGCCGGTCGAAGCAGATGCGGCGACGAGGTAGTCCGCAAACGGGGAATACCAGGCGCTGGCGGCGACGCCGATGGGGTGGGTGCGCTCGGCCGAGAGGTCGAACGATTCGTCGCGCACGGCGACGGCGCCGCTGAACGACGTGTCGGTGTAGAGGTCGAGGGTGAAGTAGACGCCAACACCCCAGAATTCGGAGGTATAGTCGATGCCGCCGATGAACGTCATGGACAGCTCGCTCATCTCGACCTCGTCCTCGTAGTTCTCGAAGGTGTAGGTCGCGCCGCTCTCCGCAGTCCCCTCCTCGCCTTCCGCCACCGGCGCGACGACGGATCCCTGGCGCGTGTAGACCGTGGCGCGCAGGTCGTAGTCCATCGTCTCGTAGGCGAGGCATCCGCCGATGTTGCCGTTCCAGTTGCCGTCGATGACGAACGTGTGGAGATAGCCGCCCCGCAGCGCGGAGCCCGAGCCGTTGGCGAGGCCGAGATTCGAGAGGAAGGCGCCGTCCGGCACAAGCGTCCCCGAAGTCTCGCCGCCCGAGGCGAGGCTCGCCTCGACGAACCCGTTGCGCCACGTTCCGGAGACGCCGTAGCGGGTCGTCTCCGTCTTGTCGCCGCCGCTGCCGGCGTACTCGCCGACCCACCAGTCGTACTTGACTTCGCGAAGCGGTTCGAACCAGGCGACCACCGCCGGGGGGCGGATGCGCGTTTCGAGGGAAAAGGCGCTCGGCTTGGCCACGTGCTCGGCGGGGTTGCTGCCAGGCAGAGGTTCGGGATCCCAGCGCTTGGGGCGTTCGATGGTCGAATCGCGCGGGCGCGGCGCGGGGCTCGTGCGCGCGGCGATGTCGGCCGAGGGGTCGTCGCCCTTGAACGGCTCGACGCGGGAGAAGGAGAACGCCGCGTCGCCCAGTTCGACGATGCGCTGGAGCACGAGGTCGTAGGGCCCGTAGTACTTCTGCGCGACGGGATCCGAGAAGAGAATCCGCCCCGGCTGGGCGGCGAGGATCGTCCATTCGCGGCCGCCGGCGCGGATCCGGTTGCCGGGTTTGTTGACGAAGGGCCCCGCTGTCGTCCCCGAGATCGTCTCCGTGAGCCAGAACATCGTGTAGCCCTCGGCGGCGCGGCCGTGGAGGGCCAGCGCCACCAACGTGGCGATGGCGAGTATGCGTATCTTCATGGAAGCTCCTTGCGCATGACGTGGTCGATTTTCGAAAAGCCTCCGCCGATGTCCTCGACGAAGGAGCGGGCGACTGCGAAGCCGGCCCGCGTGTAGGCCCTGATCGCCCGGGCGTTGTTTTGATTGACGTTCAGCTCCACGGCCTTCGCCCCGGCCGCGGCGGCCGACTCCGCCACGTGCCGCAGCAGGCGCCGGCCGATGCCGCGGCTCCACCAGGCGGGGAGCAGGTAGATCTTGTGGAGTTCGACGACGCCGCGCGCGTCGGGCGCGGCGTCGAAGGACAGCACGCCGATCGGGGCGCCTTCGGCCTCGACGAGGAAGAACGGCGTTCCTCCGGCCGTTTCGCGCCGGATCGTCTCGGGCGCGTACATCGTCCCGAGCATGTAGCCGATCTGCTCGTCGGAGAGGATGCCGCGGTAGCAGACGGGCCAGATCGTCGCGACGAGGCGGAAGACGGCGGCGATGTCGTCGTCCGTCTCGACGCGCCTGAGCGCGATCGCCGGTTCCTCTGCGGTGGAAATTTCAGGCATGGGTTCGGGGTGTCCGGTCGCGATTCGCGTTCAGGGCCGCCCGTGCCAGGGCTGGTTGTCGCTGCACAGTTCGAGGGTGACGGGACCTTCGTTGACGAGAGCGACCCGCATCTCGGCGCCGAACACGCCAGTGGCGACCTTGTCGGGACCGAGGGCGCCGCGGACGGCCTCGACGAAGGCGTCGAACATCGTCTTGGCCTTGACGGGGTCTCCGGCCAGTTCGAAGCCCGGGCGGTTGCCCTTGCGGGTATCCGCGTAGAGCGTGAACTGGGAGACGAGCAGCGCGCTGCCGCCCGTCTGGAGGAGGGAGCGGTTCATCTTGCCGGCCTCGTCTTCGAACACGCGCAGGGCGGCGAGCTTGGCGGCGAGATACTCCGCGTCCCGCGGCGCGTCGTCGAACCGGCATCCGACGAGCACGAGAAAGCCGTCCCGGATGGCGCCGACGCATGCGCCGGCCACCGTGACGGAGGCCTCGGAGACTCGTTGGACAATCAATTTCATCGTGGACTCGCGTTCATTTCGATTATCCACGGATTCTACCATCCCGCGCCCCTCCGTTCAAGGCGCGATCGCCGCGCGATCGTCGCACGTGAGGTACTCGGTCAGTCTTTCTCTCAACCATGAAACACATGAAACTTCATGAAATCAAACCACGTAAGTTTTGATGTCGGCTTTGGGATAGTGGCAGAAGTTCACCAGGAAGCCGAGTCGCATCTTGGTCGCCTTCAAGTAGTTGATGATCTGCGCCTCGTGTTCGGGGAGCAGCGCTTTGACGGCTTTCAGTTCGAGGATGATTTTCCCATAGCAGACAAGATCCGCGCGATATGTCTTGTCGAGCAGACACCCCTTGTAGTCGATCCGAAGCGGCACCTGCGATTCATGGGGAATTCCGCGCAACTTGAGTTCTCTCTCAAGAGCCTCCTGATAGACCTCTTCAGAAAAGCCCGTACCGAGAACGGAGTAGACTTCATAAAGGGCGCCGCGTATTGCATAGCACTCCTCGTCATACACCATGGCGTTTTCATGAAGTTTCATGTGTTTCATGGTTCACTCATGCTCTCAAACACAGCTTGTCCGAGGCATGCTCCCGGCGACTGACGGAGTCGCTACCGGGCCGCGACGGACGCCGCATAGACGCGGCCGCCGGCGCGCGAGACGGGGTTGGCGTCGATCCACTTCGCGCAGAGAGCCGCGACAGCTTCGCGCTTGCCAGCCAGATCCGGAGCGGCGGCCACCGCCGCGCCAGCCTCGCCGCCGCTGCGGCCGAGGGCGCGGAGGCCGCGGCGCAGGTGGCCGCCCGCATCCCGCCAGCCCAACGCCTCCGCGCGGGCCAGCGCGTCCACGAGCCACACGTCCGCACCGGCCGCGTCGCCCCAGCCTCCCGACGCCTCCTGCGCAACGCGGATGTAGTTGACGGCGCCGTCCACGACCGTGAACAGCTCGGGAAAGCGGCCCGTCTCGTAGAGGCGCAGCAGGGCGCCGGTCGCGATCGCGTGGTTGTGTAGCGCGCGCGCGCCGCCCAACCGTCCGTCGCGCCCCTGCATGCCGCGCAACGCCTGCGCCGCGCGCGCTGCGGCGCCGTCCGCGGCGGCATCGCCGTCCCGCACGAGCGCCATCATCGCAAAGCCCGTCACGGCCGGCCGGTATTCGCGGCTGCCGCCCCATCGCGCCGGATCCCAGGTCCCGTCCGCCTCCTGAGCCGTCAGCAGCCAGTCTTCCGCCGCGCGGGAAGCCGCCACCGCCTCGACCGGCGGGCGCACGGCGACAGGCGTGGATGGCAGCCAGGTCATGACGACCAGGGCTGCGGCCGCGGCGGCCGCCCCGAAACCCGCGAAGGCCATGCGGCGGCGCCGACGGCGATGGACGATCGTCTGCACCACCGCGCCGGAGACGTCCCGGAAGGGGCGTTCGGGAACGGCTCGAAGCAGCGCCGCGAGATCCGCGTCGCCCGGCTCGACGCCGTCGATCCATCCTGCGTTGGGTGTGTTCATCGTCCGTCCTCCTCGTGACTGGCGCTGCCGACGTCGGCTGGCTCCGGCGTTCCGGGCTCGGCCAGCGTGGCCCGCATCTGCCGCATCGCGGCTGAAATTCTCGATTTGACCGTTCCCGCCGGGACGCCCAGGACCTCCGCCGCCTCGGTATGCGTCAGCCCCTGCATCACGACCAGAACCACGGTCTCGCGCATGGCGGGGCTCAGACTGGCCAGCGCCCGCTCGGCATCGCCCCGCTCGCCCCGCTTGGCCGGCGCGTCCTCCGCCGCGTCCGCCTCCTTCCCGTAGCCCTCCAACAGCTTCGCCCGGCGGGCGCCGCGCCGGATCGAGTCGATCATGACCTGACGGGCAATGAGGTAGAGGAACGTAGTGAACTTGGCGGACGGCCGGTAGCCGTGCCGGGCGCGGTGCAGCTTGAGAAAAGCCTCCTGCGCGAGATCTTCGACATCCCTGTAAACGCCGCTGCGCAGGAAAAAGTTCATCACGGCGTTCTGGTGCTTCTTCACGAGCAGGGAAAAGGCGGCCAGATCGTCGTCGCGGGCGCGAAGCATCAGGGCGATGTCCTCGGCGGCGGAGTCGTCTGCCGCTGCGCGTCCGGACGTGCTGTCGAGGGGTTTCATGGCGTCATGGCAGGGCGTCGTCGGCCCGTGCCGCTATTTCCGCGCCACGGAAACGGCGTTGAACGCGTCGGGCGCGTCGCCGATGCGCAGCAATTTTCCGCTGGCGGTCGCGATGTCCTTGAGAACGACTTCCTGCGGGAGGCCGTAGGGATGGGGACCGCCGGCAGGATCGATCTTGAAGTCGCCGAACAAGGCCGGCCCAGCAACGTTCTCCGCAACGGACAGGTCCTCGATGCGCACGTTGTCCAGCTCGATGCGCCGGGGCATGCCGCAGGGATAGCCGAAGTCGTGGTGTCCGTCGTTGAAGCCGACGATCAGGGCGAGGCGCCGTTGCGGCGAGGCGCCGGACGGGGCGAGAACGGAGTTGCGGATGACGATGTCGCCGTTCCAGAAGCTGCCGTAGTCCGAGCGGAGGTTCACCAGACTCGCGCCCGTCACCTTCGAGTCCTCCATCAGGAACCGGCCACCGCCGATGAGATTGACGAGGCGGATCGTGGAGCGGCGGATCGTGGCGTTGCAGACGCCTTTGTGGGCGTCGAAGCGGGACAGCGCGCACCCGTCGAGCAGCAGAGCCTTGCAGTAGTTGGACCCCATGACGCCCCAGAGCCGCGCATCGTCCATGTCGTTGAGCTGCCGGCAGTCGATCATCGCGACGTGCAGCGAGCGGTCGGCGTTGAAGTCGTAGGTGCCCATCGACACCGGCAGGCCCGCGCTGCCGATCGTCGTGTAGGTCTTGTGCCCCGAAAGGCCGGCGTTGCGGATCGTGACGAAGGCGGAGCGGCTGATGGAGAGAAAGCCGCGGTATGGCGCGCCGTGTTCGCCTTCCCCGACGATGCGGTGCTCGATGCCCTCGATCAGCACGTTGGACCGCTCGACCTGGATGCCGCGTCCGTAGTACGTGTAGTCGGACTTGGCCTGGTTGGCGACCGTGGTGAAGCGCCCGCCGCGCACCGTCAGCGGCTTGTCGTCCACCGGATAGGCGCGGACGTCGGTGACGGCGTCGAAATCCCAGATCAGCGGCGTCGCGGGGTCGATCGCGCCGTCCGCCTCCACGAGGACGACGTCGAGCTTCGCGTCCCCGTTGTTCTTGTTGAGCCCGCGCCGGATGAAGTGGCGGACGTTGGCGTCGCCGAGGACGACCACGCTGCGCGACGGCAGCCGCACGCCAAGGTTCGCCTGGCCGCGCTTGAGGGGGCCGACGCCTTCAGGCCGGAAGGCGGGCTGGGCAGACCGGACGCAGAAGATCGAGCGCCCCCGGTCGCCTGGAGCCACCCGGGTGTCGTCGATCCGAAACGACGCGGTGCCGAAGTCCGTGTCCGTGCGGATCTCGGCCGTGCGCGCGCCACCGCCGATCAAGTAGGTGGCGCCATCCTCCGCGCGAACGGGCAGGCCGGTCCGGTTGGCGTGTTCGTGCGCCGCGACGATGGCGTCGAAGTCGTCGGCCATGCCGTCCCCCTTCGCCCCGAACGCGGCATAGCGGACCACCTCGCCCGTACGGGCGGGCCCGCCAGCGCCTGCGACGCCGGCCTCGCACGGGTCGGCGACGCCGCCCATCAGCACGCCCGCCGCCACGGCCCATCCCATGCCGCCTTTTACATTGTCGGCCATCATCGCGCTTGCTCCCTTCGGTTCATGGAATTCCGTCCAGGCGCGCCTCGCGGCGTCAGGGACGTCCGCCGCCGCCGCCCGGGGGCGTCTCCGTCGCGCGGCGCAGCGCGGCAATGGCCGTCTGGCGCCGCTCCACCCAGCTCGCCGGATCGTCCGCATACCCGTCGGGCAGCGTCACGACCGCCGCGCCGCAGGCCCCGCAGCAGCCCCCGGGCGTCGTCAGCGCCGCGCCGCAGGCCGGACACCGGCGCAGCAGCGGCTCGCCGCAGAAGACGCAGTGATGTCCGCGTCCCGCCGTCCCGAGCGGCATGAAGAACACGTCGCCGCCAACGGCATAGGGGAGGTTCGTGGGACAGTTGAAGCCGGGACACACCGCCGGCCCGGACGCATCGACGACAGCCTCCGGACTGGCTTCCGGCACGTTGGGAAGCGCCACGCCCAGAATGGTCGCGAGCTTCTCCAGCGACTCCCGCGACATCGCCTCTCCGCGCCCCGCCTCCATCATGCTCACGGCGGACTGCGTGCAGCCCACCTTCGCCGCGAGCGCGGCCTGCGTGAGCCCCGCCGCGATTCTCGCCTTCCTCAACTGCTTGTCTATCGCTTCCATCTCGCCTTGCCTTGGTTCGCCGCCCGGCCGCCCCGCGGGCGATCGCCGTCCACGGCTTGAAAATCACGGGGCGCAGTATGCACCATCCCGCCCTGCCACTTCAAGCGAAAGATATCAACAGCTTTCAATAAGTTTGATGACAACCTTGATATTCACAAATAATTGCAAACGTATTATCTGTGTAAATCCAACAGAATCAAGGACTTATAAAAATATCAACAGAATTATCAACACCTGTTGTTAAACGTCCAGCACGGGATTGGGCCAGTTGGGGACGCACACCTGCGTGGTGGTGGCGAGGCCGCAGACGCGCAGCGTCTCCGCGGCGCTGCCGCGGGCGAGGGCCGGGGTGTTGCACTCTTCGCTGAGATGGGCGAGGAAGAGGGTGCGGAGCTGGCGGCCAGCGATGTTGCGGAGCAGTTCGCAGGCCTGGTCGTTGGAAAGGTGGCCGCGGCGGCCGAGGATGCGCTGCTTGAGCATCCAGGGGCGGTCGGAGTTCAGCAACAGGTCGCGGTCGTGGTTGAACTCGAGGATCAGCGCATGGCAGCCTCGAAGGTGGTGCGCCACGAGTTCAGGCGCCTCCCCCATGTCGGTGGCGATGCCCAGCCGCCGATCGCCGTCCCCGATCACGAATCCAACGGGGTCGCCGGCGTCGTGGGGCACGGCAAATGCCTCGAAGGTGAGCGCGCCGATGGCGAACGAGCAGCCGGGCTGGAAGAGATTCCACTCGAAATGCTTCCTCGCGTTTGCCTCGACCGTCATCGACGTTCCGTACGTCGCGTAGAGCGGCAGGTGGTGGCGGCCGGCGAGCACGGGAATGCCGGCGGTGTGGTCGGCGTGATCGTGGGTGACGCAAAGTCCGGCGATGGCGTCGAGGTCGACGCCGATCTGCGCCAAGCGCTCCTGGACGGATTTCCGGCTGATGCCGGCGTCCACGAGGACCTGGGTGCCTTTCGATTCGACGTAGATGCAGTTGCCTCCGCTGCCACTGGCGAGGACACAGAACTTCATCTTGCGGCTTTCACCGTGTTCGTGCCTGTCGGCATGAGCACGCGCCATGGGAACTTGACGTTGTCCGAGGAGACGATGTCGATGGGCTCGGGAGCGTAGCCGGCGGGCGCCTGCATGTCCCGCGTGCGCACGATCTTCACAGAAATCGGACCGGACTTGGGCGCCTCGGCGGGCGCGGCGGCGGGTGCCGGAGCCGGTGCGGAGCCTTCCGCAGACGGAGGCGCGGCTTCGGGGGCGGGCGCTTCGGGGGCGGGCGCTTCGGGGGCGGGCGCCTCCTGGACGGGGGCTTCGGCAGCGGCGGGGGCTTCGGCCTTTCGCCGCGGCGAGGAGAAGATACCGGCCTTGCGGGCCCGGGCGTCCGCCTCGGCCGTGGTCTGCGCGGTCTTCGGGGCGCTCGGGACCACAGTCTTCGGAACGGGCGCCTCGGCGGCGACCGGTTCGCGAAGCCGTTCCTGGAGCGCGGTCATCATCTCGGCGTTCTGCGCCTTGAGCGATTGGATCACGTCGAGCAGTTCGGTCACTTGCGGCGCGGGCGCGGGCTGTGCCACGGGGGCGGCCGCGACGGGCGCCCCGGCGGCTGCGGGCATGCGCTGCATGAGGATGTCGAGCATCTTCGCCTGCTGGGCGTCGCTGCGGCGCATCATGCCGCCGAAGAGCATCGCGCCCACCACGCAGAAGAGCACGACGAGCACGACGATCGCAGACATGAAGCAGATCGTCAGCGTCATCTGCCGCCGACGGGCGCGCTCGCGCTCGGCGTCCAGGAACTCCTGGAACGCCTTGAGGACGGGAAATGACTCGTCTCCCTTGGGAAAAGCCAGCGCAAATGCGTTCTCGGCCGCTTCGGGGCCGGGTGCGTCGTGGGGTCTGCCTTCTTCGTTTCCGCTCATGTCGGGGTCTGCCTCGTGGGGTTGAAAATGGGGTCAGTGCATCCGCCGCATCCAAGGTTCGATCTTGAACTTGCGGCCGTCGTCCGCCGCGTCGGCGGCAGACGCCTCGGGCTGGCCGTCGCGCGGGCGGCCCTCGGCGTCGAAGAGGAGGCCGGCGCCGCTTTCCAGCTCCTCGATGCGGTGCTGGAGGGAGGCCTGGATGATCTGCCACTGCTGGCGAGCCTCCTCGAATTCCTTCTCCGCGGAGAGCAGGGAAGCTTCCTTGCGGCGGAGCTGGCTGGTGAGCGAATCGTAGTCCGCGGTCCGCTGTTCGATGCGGGAGAGCTTCTCCCGCAGAAGCGCCTCTTTCTGGACGAGGGCCTTGCAGCGACCCTCCATGGCCTTCTCGTTGGCCTCGGCGCGCGCCATGTCCGCCTGATGGTGGCGGCGGGCCGATTCGATCTCCTGCTGGAGCTTGGCGATCATCCGGTCGTTGCGCTGCTCGGCCTGTTCGGCGCGGGAGAGTTCGCCGGGGTCGCGCGCCATGACGCGCTCGAGGCGCTCGATCTCCTCGCGCAGGCCGCCTTGCAGCTCCGCGCTGGAAGCGCGCGCCGCCGCATTCCGCTCCTTCTCGGCCTCGAGCGTCTTCTTCATCATCGCCAGCGCGCCCTCGGCGAGCATCTTGACGATGGCGATGTCCCCCTCGGCGGGACGCTCGGAAGTGGCGGCGCGCGCCGTGGCCTGCGCAAGGGAGTCCCCGAGCTGGTCGCGTTCGCGGATGAGCGCCGCGAGGCGCTGCTCCATTTCAGCGATCCTGCGCTCGGCGCCCAGCGCCTCGCCCTCGCCCCGCGGCGCCTGCGGCGCACCGGCGGAGAGGAGGATGATCTTCTCCTGCGCCTCGGCGTCGCGGCGGTTCGAAAAATCAAGCAGTTCCCGGTACTCCGCCTCGACCTCGTCGGCCCGCGCCTCGACTTCCCGGGAGCGCGCCTCGGCGGCTTCAAGCCGCGTCTGGAGATCGGCCGCGGCGGCTTCGGCGGCGGCGAGCCGCTCCTGCATGGCCGCCGATTCGGCCGCGGCGGCTTCCTGAGCCTCGGCATCCTCCGCGCGACCGGCCGCTTCAGCCTCGAGAGCCGCCTCGGCGGCACGAAGCTTCTCGCGGAGCGCCTCGCCCTCGGCGACGAGGG
>CAYVJM010000008.1:12154-22795 GCA_964451695.1 uncultured Lentisphaerales bacterium
GCCGCCTCGGCGGCACGAAGCTTCTCGCGGAGCGCCTCGCCCTCGGCGACGAGGGCGTCGATGCGGGCGGCGGCCTCGGCGAGACGGGGATCGTCCGGCGCAGGCTCGGCGGCGGAGGCCAGTTCGGCCTTGAGTTCGTCGCGTTCGGCCAGCAACTTGTCGATCTCGCCCTTGAGGGCTGCGGCGGCCTCGCGCTCGCGGGCGGCGGCGCGCTCGGCGTTCTCGATCTTGCGCTTGGCGGCGGCGGATTCCGCGCGGAGCGTCTCCAGCTCGCGCTCGGTTTCCGCCAGCGTGTCCTTGGCCTGGCGGCGCAGCTCCTCCATCTGCTCCTCGAACTGCTCGCGGAGGCCCGATTCGCCTTCGCCATCGGTGCCGCCCGGAACGGGCACGGGCTCGCCGTCGGACTGGCGACGCCACGCCTCGTCGCCGAAAAGCGCCATCTGGCGGCCGGCCATGCGCGCCTCGAGTTCGGCGACGGGGAATCGTTTCGCCCGCGGGGGGATCTTGCCTTCGCGCGCCAGAGGATCGATGGCCTTTTCGTTGAACGGCCCCATGAACGTGCCATCGGGCAGCTCGATCATGGTGTCCATCCCGAGGGCCGGCAAGTCGCGAGCCGGCTGCCAGGCGATGCGGTCGGCCGAGATTTCGTCATCGGGCATCACGCGCCCGTCGCAGGCCCAGTGCACGAGTCCCTTCGTGTTGATGGGACCGAAGATGGTACCGTTGCGCATGCGCACGAACCAGTCGCCGCTGGGCCTGTTCTCGGTCTTGTCTGCCATGGCCGCCACGTGCTCCACCTGCTATTTTCTGCGCTTGAAGACGCCCATGAGGCCGTCGCGCCCGCCCGGAGACGCCGGCGAGGCGGCGCTCAACGAACTGATCTCGCGCTTAAGCTGGTTTTCGATCGCGGAAAGCTTCGCCAGATTGCCGCCGGAGCCCGGCACGCCCGGCTTGACGGGGCGGATCCGCGGAACGCCGGGCGATGCCGGCTTCTCTTCGACGATCTCGGCTTCGACGAACTGGGGGCGGGGGGCTTCGGGCTCCGCGGCCAGCTCGACCTCGGGGTCCGGAACGGGCGCCGATCCTGGCAGATCCCCCTCCGCGTCGGCGGGGACGTAGAACTTCTCGCCGACCTCCCCGGCGAGATCGGCGAGCCGACCGCGCAACCAGCCCGCGGACTCGCGGAAGGCGTCAAGCGTTTCACGCGCCTCGGCGAAGCGGCGGTCCGCTTCTGCGGCGCGGGCTTCGGCGGCGGCGCGGGACTTCTGCTCGGCGGCCAGCGACGACTGGGCCTCCGACAGGCTCCCTTCGAGGTCGAGGCAGCGAGCTTCCCGCTCGTCGAGCCGGGCGTCCGCGGCGGCAAGACGTTTCTCGAGATCGTTCGTTCGCGCGTCCTGGCCGCCAAGGCGCTTCTCCGCCTCGGCCAAGGCGCGCTCCAGCTCCGCGGCCTTGCGTTTGAGGTCGTCGGCCAGCGCAACAGAGGCCTTGGCCTTCTCCTCGGCCTGGTGCGCGGCGCCCTTGGCGGCCGCGAGCAGGGACTCGGCATCGACGAGACGGGCTTCGAGTTGATGACGGACGCCCTCGCCGGCGGATTCCTTCTCAAGTTCGCCGCGAAGCGCCTCCAGCTCGGCCTTGAGCTTCATCTCGCCCGCCTTCATCCCGGAAAGTTCGCCGCGGAGCTTCTGCCGCTCGGCATCGAACTCCAGATCCTTCGCCGCGAGCGAGGCCTGGGCGGCGCGGCGCGCCTTGTCGCCCTCGCGCAGAGCCTTTTCGGCCGCGATGGCGCGCTCGACGAGGGCGGCGCCCGTCGCGCCGGCGGTGGGACCGGGCAGGGCCTCGCCCACGGTGCCGCCGCGGACGAAGAGAATGCCGTCCTTCGGCACCCCGGCCATGACGTCCGGACGATCGACATATTCCCGGACGAACGGGCCGAGGACGTTGAGACTCTCGCCGAGTTCGAGGACGATGCAGTCGAAGCCCAGCTCGGGATGCGACATGGCCAGCGACCACGTCGCGCCGTCGCGCGAGACCTGCGTCTGGGCGGACACCTCGCCGGACATGACTTTGGCCCGGATCGTCGTCAGATCGACGGGCTCGGACGTGTTGCCTGAGGCCACACGCCAGAACCACCGTCCGCCGCCATCCGCCGCTTTTTTCTCCGCCATGTCGCCCTCCATCGATTTCGGTACGCGGATCATACCACAATGGCGGGATGTTCATCAAAACCAATTTGCGCGCGCGAAAGACGCAATACCAAGCTGCGCCGCCGCGGACGCCCCACACGCCGGCCAGGATACTCCCCCTACGCCTTCTCGGGCAGGCGGGCGAAGAGCCAGGCCGAAAGGCGCTCCGGAAGCGCCGAAATGCCCCACATCGCCAGACGCATCGGCCAGGGGAAGGCGATGAGGCCGATGTTGCGAGACAGCCGCGTGATGATCAGGTCCGCCGCCGTCTCCGCCTCCATGAAGAAGGGCATCGGGCATGTGTTGCGATCCGTGATGCGCGACCGCACGAACCCCGGGCAGATCACGTTGACGTCGATGCCCCGCCCCGCCAGACTTCCGCGCAGCCCCGCGCCCCAGGCCTTCACGCACGCCTTTGAGGCGCTGTACGACGGGCATGTGGGCATGCCGTGGTAGCCGGTCAGCGAGGAGACGATCGCGATCTGCCGCCGCCGCCGCGCCGCCGCGCGCGCCGCGTCCGAGAAGACGTCGATGGCCGGAAACACCGTGTTGAGCACGCCGCCCACGTTGATCGCGAACATGCGGCGGATGTTCGGCTCCGTCTCGTCCGTGGTGCCGATTCCGGCGTTGGCCACGACAAGATCGAGCGGCGCCTCGGCGTCCGCCTCCTCGATCCACGCGCGCGTCGCCGCCGCGTCGGCGACGTCCAGCGCCCGGGCGTGGACGGTCGCCCCGGCCGCGGTGCAGGCGGCTGCGGCACGGGCGAGGCGATCGGCGTCGCGTCCGCAGATGAAGAGGTGCGCCGCGCCACGGCGGGCGAAGCCCAGCGCGAGGGCTTCGCCGATGCCGCTCGTGGCACCGGTGACAAGGACGTTGCGGTAGGCAGTGGCGGGCATGTCGCGCTCAGCTCCAGATCGCGCCCAGCGCCGCGACGATCTCGGCGGGCGAAGTTTCGCCGGCGCGGAGCTTCGCGGCCGCGTCGTCGCGCATCGCGCTGCAGCCCGGGGTGCGCTTCGCGATCGCGAGCAGATCGTCTGCGGCCAGTTCGCCGCGATGGATCGACTCGGCGATCTCCGCGCCGCAGGGCATGAACTCGAAGATTCCGAGGCGCCCGGCGTAGCCTTCGAGACAACGCGGACAACCTACTGCGCGGCGGACCCTGCCGCCTGCGGCGCGGGCGGCGGCGGCTTCCGCCGCGCCGAGCGACGGATCGTCGGCCGTGACGGCCGTGGCACAGTGAGGACACAGCCGCCGGACGAGCCGCTGGGCGACCACCCCGCGGAGGCAGGATGCCAGCAGGTACGGCTCCACGCCCATGTCCACGAGCCGCATCACCGCCGAGGGCGCGTCGTTGGTGTGAAGCGTGGTGAAGACGAGGTGGCCGGTCAGCGAGGCGCGCACGGCGATCTCGGCCGTCTCCGCGTCGC
Source organism: uncultured Lentisphaerales bacterium (assembly GCA_964451695.1). Taxonomy (GTDB): domain Bacteria; phylum Verrucomicrobiota; class Kiritimatiellia; order RFP12; family UBA3636; genus JAAZAI01. The sequence continues at coordinate 15,765 of CAYVJM010000008.1, forward strand.
GCGTCTCGCCGACGAGGACGACGTCCGGGTCCTGCCGGAGGATGTGGCGAAGTCCGTTGGCGAAGGTGAGCCCGATCTTGGGTTTGACCTGGATCTGCCCGATGGCCGGGAGCCGGTACTCGATGGGGTCCTCGATGGTGAGGATGTTCCGGCGGTGTGCGTCGAGGGTGCCAAGCGCCGCGTAGAGGGTCGTCGTCTTGCCGGATCCGGTCGGTCCCGAGACGACGACCATGCCGTTGGGCAGCGCGAGCAGCGCCTCCACACCCGCGAGGACGGGGGCGGGCATGCCGAGCGCGGCGAGAGGCAGAAGCGAGCGCTCGCGGTTCAGGAGACGGAGCACGACGCGCTCGCCGTCGGCGACGGGGACCGTCGAGACGCGGATGTCGACGACCTTGCCGCCGACGCGCACCTGCGCCATGCCATCCTGCGGCAGACGACGCTCGGCGATGTCCATGCCGGCCATGACCTTGACGCGCGAAACAAGCGGGGCGGCGTAGCCGGCGGGCGGCGGGGGCTGCTCGTGGAGGACGCCGTCGAGGCGGAAGCGCACCCGCAGGGCCCCGTCGGCGGCGGGTTCGAAATGGACGTCGGAGGCGTCGCGCCGGACGGCGTCGAGGAGGACGTTGTTGAGATGCTGGGCGACGGGCTGGGCCTCGCGGTCGACGAGCAGGTCGTTGTCGGGTCGCGCCGCGGCAGGCGCGGCGTGCGCGGCCGGCGCGGCGCGGACGGGGGCGGCGGGTGCGGTGGACTTGCCCTCGTAGTAGGCGCGCTCGATGGCGGCGAGGAGGACTTCGCGCGGAGCGAAGGCGGGCTGGAGGTCCTCGCCTGCGACGAGGGCGGCGTGCTGGAGGGCGGCCATGCTCTCGGGACCACACATGAGCAGGGAGGCCACGCCGTCGAGGCGGACGGGCAGCACGCCCTGCTCGCGAGCCCACGTCACGGGTAGCGCGGCGATCAGCGCCGCGTCGAGCATCTCGCCCTCGACCGCGTCGACATACGCCACGCCGCATTCCTCGGCCAGCCGCTGGATTTCGTTCATGCTTGATCGTCCCATCGTGATCTTTTCACGCCCGAATGGTAGCCCATTCCACCTTCCGCCACAAGCGGAAACCGAAGGCGGCAGCGCGAATCAGTGGTGGAACGTGCCGTCGAAGTTGGGTTTGATGGGCGCCCATGAAGGCCTGTAGCCGATGGAAACTTTTTCGTTGCCGTTCGGCGAGACCGCGATGAAGGATAGATTGCCGTCGATATTCGCTGGCTTTATGCAAGCTCCCGGCGTCATGCACGTGAGTCCGTCGCGCCAGTTGTAACGGATAATGACATACCCGTCTTCGGGGTCGGTCGTGAAGACGTCTATCCTGTTTTCGCGAGCGTCAACGCGCCCTTCGCCTTTGTAGAAGCGGGTAGGATTCTCAACATCTGTACATTTGTAGAGGTCAACGGTACTGCTCTGCATCGGCATGGAATGGACGAGGCGGAAATGTTCTGGGCTGCGGCTGAAAACGCGATGCCAGTACGGGTCGGCTGTCGTCCAGTGCGTGATGCCGTATGCCTGCGAAAACGCCACGACGCCTTCGATCGTTTTCCTGTATGGCTTGGGCGGGTAGTTGTAGGCGATGAGTCCTTTGGGGTATCCGTAGTAGTCGTCGGCCATCATTTCGCGCTTCGCGAGGATTGGGAGGAAAGAGGGTTTGCCCCATTCGTAGCGACAGTCTGTCATGCCGGCGAAAGCGAGACGCGCATCCTCTGGAACTTCGCGCTGCACGACAGAGACGAATTCGGAGATGCTGGCCTGCGATGGCCACATTTTAAAGCCGCCTTGGTTGGCAAGATGCGTGGCAGACACGCGCAGCCCGCACACGAGCAACGCCAGCACGGTGCCCTGCGCAATCGCATGCGCAATGTGTCGTGAGCCAACGTGCGAAGCCAGGAGTCGCCCGATCTGAAGTGCGGCGGGGAGGATGCAGACCATTGCGAGATGAATGGCCATGCGGTCCAGTTGAGACTGGCGCTTGAATCCGACGCTCAGCGTCATCGCGCAGAGCACGATGACGACGGCCAGCATGGTGCGGCGCGCATCGCGGCGCAGTCCAAGGAACGACGTTCCAAGCCCGAACGCGATGAGCAACGGATGGAATTCCTGGAGGCGCCTGGAGAATTGACGCAGGGCGACGGCAAGCATCTGCAACCGAGACTCCTGCGCTGCGCTTGGCTTGCCGACATACTCGAGGATGCCGCGGCACGGAAAGAAAGTCGTCCAGAGCCACGGAGACAGGAGCAACAGCGCAAGCGCGCCTCCAGCAAACAACCAGAGAGTCGGTCTGAGTTCCCAGTGTCGGAAGCACAGCAACCAGCCGAGCACAACACCGACGCACACGAAGGTCCCCGGCGACCAGATGCTGACAAGCCATGCCGCGAGTCCGAGCGCAAGGGCAGCCCCCGCTCTGCCACGACGCAGCACAATGAAGCGCCAGCCCAACGCAACGACTGGCAGGCCGAGCATCGAAGAGACCATCGCGCCAACGTTGCCGGATTGCCAAAAGAAGAGAAACATCGCACGAGTCGCGGCGCACATCATCATTCCGCCGGCAAACGCCCCGCTCCAGCGCACGCCCGCTGCGCGCAGCGACAGCACCGCCAGCCAAGGGAAGCCAACAACCATCCAGAGCAAAATGGCGGGGCCGTAGACGGCCTCGATCCCGAACATTTTCATGAACGGCAGAATGAGGATGCCGAAGTTCTGTGCGCCGCTCGTGACGCCGATAAAGTGTTCGGTCCCGGCGTTCCACCACGGATTGTAGCCCCCCAATGCACGAGGGAAGATCTCGCCGAACTCGCGTACGCGGAACATAAAGGCAGGATGGTCAATGCCATGCGGGAACGTCCCGAATACAATTTTGCGCGCCGCGAGCACGGCGGCGATCTGACCCGCAACCAGCATGAAAGCAAGTAGCCATGCCATCCTTCGGCTCGTCACGTGCCTGCGCAAAAGAAAGAGCACCGCTGAAAACGCCAGGGCCATCGCGGCAAAATCGAATGCGACATTGCCGAACCACGGCGGAATTCCGGCTGTCCATTGCCCAATTTGGCTGCCCCATGTGCGACCCTTGCCGATGTACGCCATCCACGCGATGCAGAATGCCGCCTGCAGCAGGACGAGATTGCGGCTTGGCGAGAGTTTAAGGGCAACGAACTTCATTGGACGGTTGTCTCCGTTGCCGTGCTGGGCTTGACGACCATCACGCCCACGCTTTTTACCATCATCGGGACATCGTCTTTTTTTGAAATCGCGATGGGCGGGAGGGACGCGATCTCGGAGCCACGCGCCGCTCGGTCCAGCCAGAATGTCGCTTTGTAAAAATCACCGTCGTGGATGAAGTTGCAGATGTTCCTGTACGAAGTGAAATCGTTCCATTCGCGGCCTATCAGCGTTTTGATGTTGGCTCCATTGGGATTTTCGACTTCGATGCTGTAGAGGATTGCATCGCCACCCGATACGGAGATTTCGGGCGAGACAAAATAGACGCCTGGCTCGGAAATCGTCGCCGGGAGCGGAGTCGCAGATGCACGGAAGCCTTCGCGCGAAACGGTCGCCGCGGCAGGTGAATATGCAGGGCGAACCCTGTCGAGGCGCAACAGGCCAAACCCCGATATGGTTACAAACGAGTTTGTGCCGCCGCCAGCAGGGTTTTTGAAAGTACGCTCGACAGCTCCGATGTCGCCGTCCTGAGGAACGGCGCGTGCGACGAACGGATGCCAGCCGTAGACGGCTTTGTCGCCAAGCAACCAGACAAACACATTGTGCGAAAAGATCAAGTGGGCTTGCGAAGCGAGCGGCGAGGCGGAAAGGAACCTGAACTGCGGCCCGAAGATGGCGTTGGGGCGCTCGGACGGCGGGAGCCTCCAGCATGGCGATACGGATACGAGCGCGGAAGCCGAGGCAGAGACAAGGATAGAGCCACACATCGCGATCGCGATAATCAGGTGCGCGGTTGCGGTCGCGATGCGGGCTCGACGGTTCCTGAAATCCACGCTGAGCCCCGCAGCGATGCACACGGCAACCATGGCGGCGACCTGGTGCGCATTGCGCCAGTCGTACGAGGACTTGATAAACCACACATAACCGCATGCCACCGCGGCTAAGGCCACGGGGATGACATTGCGTTTGCGAAGCGAGCATGCAAACCCTGCCACGAATAACATGATGCACGCGGTCGCGTATCCGGTCGGAGACTGGGCGAAGGGCAGCGCGTATGCGGTGAGGAAATCGCGAGAAAGGTCGAGTGCCCGTCCCCATGAGTTCGTGACGAGACCCGGATATCCGGCGCGTACCGGTAGCGTGTGGAGAAGCAGATCCGTTTCAGCGCGTCCTGCATTCCACGTCATGTTCTGGTGCAAGAAGTACGGCAACACGAACGCGAACCCAAGCACGAGAGCGAAGAGGTTGGGCAAGGACTTGCGAATGTCCCAGGAACGCGCCCAAATCACGGCAAACAACGCAATGAAAATCAGCAGCACGTATCCCTGCCCTTTGATGAAGCACAGCACGGCGGCCGCAGGGGTGAGTGATGCGAGGGCGCGCTTCCAACGCATTCCGGAGCGGTCTTCGCGAAGTTCCGCCACGAGCCCAGCGAGGCACAGAAAGACCGCAGTGGTTGCGGTATCGACGTACCCGGAGTCAAACCAAATGGAGAAGAGCGTGTTGCCGAAGAAGATGGCGGAAAACAGCAGGAACGAAGCCTTGAGCTTGCGGCACAGCATGATCGCGCCGGGGACCGCGAGCCAATTGAAAAGGCCGTTCATGAAATGTACGACGAACGTCGTATCGGGTATGAGCGTCCTGTCGGAAGTTGAAAAGGCGCCGTAGAATATGGAGTAGAGCGAGGAAATGAGCTGCGGATACAACCCCATCACGTAGCGGCCGAGCGAGTTGCGTTCCGCCATGTCTCGCCCCCATTTGTCCCAGGATACAACGGAGTCCCATCTCGTGAAAGGCTCAAGCGAGCGCGCGGTGGCGACGATTAGGAATAGGGTGCAGAGGAACAGGCCAATTTTGTCTGTGAAGGAGGTCTTTCGGAAGCCTTCAGCGGTAGCCGTCAAGGCTCGTCTCCAAGGGAAGACGGCTGCGCCGAACGCAAGAGAAGCGTACAGCAAAGCGACGAAGGAAATTGCAACAGGCTTTGCGTACAGGCACGTGGCATAAAGGAACCACGGCACGAAAGCCGAGACGAAAATGCTATGGAGAATTAGGGTGGCAAACTTGCCAGACATGGAATCGGGCGCCCATTTGCGAGTGAGCGGCCATGCGGCTAGACCGGGTCCCAGAAAAACGGCCAGGACCAGAAGGAGTTGCGCCGCGAAGGCGGCAGGTTCATCGGCAGACCGCAACATGGCCATCGGCTTTGCCGCAATCAGCAGCAACGGCAATAGCAAAACGGCAATGCTCAGGCGTTTGCCAGCAGGGGGCCTTAGGGTCATTAGTTGGCCTCAGCCAATGTACGGGCTCGATTGTACAATAACCATTTGCCTTGAGGCCGTTGTGCGGCGAACTCACACCTCTCCGACGCGGATCCAGCGGCCCTCGGCGATGGAGGCGTCCACGGCGTCCAACACCTGGCAGCAGCGGACGCCGTCGGCGAAGTCCGGCGCGGTGGCGCGGTCGTGCGCGATCGCGCCGATGAATTCATGGAACTCGTGGACGAACGTGTGCTCGTAGCCGATGACGTGCCCCACCGGCCACCACGCCTTCATGTAGGGGTGGCAGCCCTCCGAGGCCTGGATGGTGCGGAAGCCGCCGATGGTCGGGTCGTCTCCGGCGTCGTGATATTGGAGTTCGTTCATCCGCTCGAACGCGAAGCGCACGCTGCCCTTGCTGCCGTTGATCTCGAAGGACATGTCGTTCTTGTGCCCGGCGGCGAAGCGGGTCGCCTCGAAGGAGCCCAGCGCGCCGTTGTCGAACTCCGTCAGGAACAGCGTCGCGTCGTCCACGGTGACGGGCTTCAGCTTCGCGGTGCCAGACGACTGGGCGGTGAGGCCCTGCATCTCGCCCGCCTCCGGGCGCTCGGCGACGAACGTCTTGTTCATGCCGCAGACGCGGCTCATGCCCCCGACGAGGAAATGGGCGAGATCGATCAGGTGAGCCCCCAAGTCGCCATGGGAGCCCGAGCCCGCGACGGCCTTGTCCAGTCTCCAGACGAGGGGGAAGGCGGGATCGAGGATCCAGTCCTGGAGGTAGGTGCCGATCTTGCCGGCGTCGATGAGCTGCTTGGCCAGGAGGACGGCGGGGGCGAACCGGTAGTTGAAGCCGACCTGGTGCTTGACGCCCGCCTGCCGCACGACCGCGAGAATCTCCCGCGCGTCCCCGACGGTCAGCGCCAGCGGCTTTTCGCAGAAGACGTGCTTGCCGTTCCGGGCGGCGGCGATCGCGATCTGCTTGTGGACGTTGCTGGGCGCGGTGATGTCCACCACGTCGATGTCCGGCCGCGCGACCAGCTTTTTCCAATCGGTCTCGACCTCCTCGAAGCCGAAGGCGTCCGCGGCCTTTCGGACCCAGTCGCCGTCCCGCCCGCACAGCGCCTTGAGTTCGACCTTGGCGCCGGAATCGAAGAACATCCCCAGCCGCTGCAGCGCGTTGCTGTGGGCCTTGCCCATGAACTTGTAGCCCACCATGCCGATTCTGATCGTTTTCATGTCCTTGTGCTCCTCCGGGTCCGGGTTGCCGGCCTCCGTCGCGAGGCGGAGGACCAAAATGCAAAGTGGCGCAATTGTACGCGACTGGGGACGACGGATCAAGCGTTGAAAACGGGCGCGGGCTTTTCCCGCCTTGACGCAGGAGGGGGCCAAAGCGTATTCTACAAAGGACTTTCACGGCGGACGTGGAAGCCTTTGCATTTTACGGAAAGCCAACAGCCATGCACCCCTACCGCACGCACACCTGCAACGAACTGCGCCCCGAACATTCCGGACAGGAGGTCCGCCTTTCCGGCTGGGTCTTCCACAAGCGCGACCATGGCGGCATCCTCTTCATCGAC
>CAYVJM010000009.1:0-21987 GCA_964451695.1 uncultured Lentisphaerales bacterium
TGCGCAGCTCCTGGTCATTGCCGCCGATCCAGTAGGCGAAGTCCAGCACGAAGACGACAGACCTGTGACCTTCTACATGGAACGGATCCTCGAGCGAGTTGGCGTATCGCTTCCTGGGTGTGATGAATCCTTGTTATCGAGAATTCTCGATAAATTCCATGGACGTTTTCCACCGACGACAAGCTTCTCCGCGTTCGCCCGCGATGTTGTTCCCGAAGTCAACTGCCTGGACGACGTCGACAACGCCGTCTCCATGTGGATGGAAAGCGAAGAACGCGCTTTCCGCAGTCTTGAAAAACACATCGTCAAACTGCGTATCGATGAAGGCTTTACAACGGTAGATGATTTTGTCGAGTTCTCGTTAAGTGTTCAGAACAGACGAAAATCACGTGCGGGGCATGCCCTTGAGAACCACCTGCGTTATCTCTTTCAAACCCTTGGCATACGCCATTCGTACAATCAAGTCACTGAAAACAAATCTCGTCCCGACTTCCTTTTTCCGGGAATTTCCGAATACAAGAACCATGAGTTCCCCACACAGTCCTTGTCGATGCTCGGAGTCAAGACAAGCTGCAAGGATCGATGGCGTCAAGTTCTAAGTGAAGCCCAGCGCGTGCCTGAGAAGCACTTGCTCACTCTTGAACCCGGAATCAGCACGGCGCAAACCGACGAGATGCGGAGTTCTCACTTGCAGCTTGTTGTTCCAAGACAGATATTCAACTCCTACACGCCTCGCCAGGAGGCTTGGTTGATGTCGATCGGCGACTTCACTCGACATGTAAGGAGCCAGCAAACCTCATCTTTCTGCGAGCATTGAGCAAACGTCCCCGTCGCGTGGCCCCCCCCCATCATCCATGCCCGGACAACCTCCCATCCGCATCCTCGTCTGCGCCGGCGAAACCAGCGGCGACATGTACGGCGCCGCGATTCTGCGGGAATTGCGCGCGATTGCCCCGCGTCCGCTGGAATGCTATGGCATCGGGGGCGACGCGATGCAGGCCGAGGGCGTCGAGCTCTTCGCCCATGCCTCCGTCACGGGCGTGATGGGGTTCTGGGAGGTGCTCAAGCGCTACCGCTACTTCTCGAGGCTGCTCAAGACCATCACGGGCCTGCTCGACACGCGGCGGCCGGACGTCCTGCTCACCATCGACTACCCGGGGTTCAACCTGCGCATCGCGGAGCAGGCGCACCGCCGCGGCATCCGCACGCTCCACTACGTCTGCCCGCAGGTCTGGGTCTGGCACCGCGAGCGCATCCCGAAGATCGCCAGGATCATCGACCGACTCGTCACGCTCTTCCCCTTCGAGCCCGCGCTGTTCGACGGCACCGGGCTGAACGTCACGTTCGAGGGGCATCCGCTTGCCGACCAGGTCGCCGCGACGCTGGCCGAGACGCCCCCGGCGCTGCCGTGGGGGCCGGGCCGGCGCATCGCGCTCTTCCCGGGAAGCCGGCCGGCTGAGGTGGCCCGGCTCCTGCCGGTCGAAATCGAGGCGGCGCGCAGGCTGGAGACCGCGATCGGCCCCTGTTCGTTCATCATCCCCGCGCCGACGCCGACGACCCGCCGGGCCGTCGAGGCGATCCTCGCGCGGCTCCCGCACAAGCCGGCGACGCTCGCCGTGTCGGACGGCCAGTCGCGGCACATCCTGCGGCAAGCCGAGGCCGCCGTCATCAAATCCGGCACCTCGACGCTCGAAGCCTCACTTCTGCTCTGCCCGTGCACCGTCGTCTACCAAGTCAGCCCCGCGACCTACGCGATCGCCCGCCGCCTCGTGAAGGGGCTCAAGCACGTCGGTCTTGTCAACATCCTCGCCGGGCGAGAAGTCTGCCGGGAGCTGATCCAGGGCGCGATGACACCGGAGGCGATCGAGGCCGAGATGCGCCGCATCCTCGACGACGCCGCGTACCGCGCCGCCATGCTCGACGGCATGCGCGAAGTCAACGCCCGGGTCGGCCTACCCGGCGCGACGGCGCGCGCCGCCGCAGTCGTTCTTGAGGAAATCCCGTTGTCCGCCCGGACCGCTCCGAAGCGCTAGCCGGACTTTCGCTTCGCTGAGCCTGGCCAGCGTTGAGAACCGGAGATTCGCTTCAACGGTGTTCGTTGTTGATTTTGCGCATTTTCGGGGGTATTCTACCTGAGCTGCAAGGGAGTCGGGTGCTCGGCGGGCGATGCGAAAACGGGGGTGAAGGTGAAACGCGAAGTGCTGTCCAGATACGATCGCGACGCAATGGGGCGCGTGGTCATCGACGTGTCGGCGGAGCGTCCCGACGACCTCTACAACAATTTCGACAAGAGCTCGCCCTACATCCGCCGCGACCTGGACAAGGATCTGACGGACTACCTGATCGGTTGCGTGCAGGAGCTCGACGACGAACCCTTCTCGATCCGCTTCACGATCCTGACGCCGGTGGAGGAGCCCCGCGCCGCTCGGGTGAGTCGGAGCGTGAAGGAGTACTTCGCCTATCTCCACGGCGTGGAGCGTCGCGGGATGGAACGAATGCTCCAGCGCTCGGCGGGCTTTCTGGTCTTCGGCTTGGGCATCCTTTCGGCGCTTGTGTGGAAGGGGCGGATCCACGGCGGGTTCACGTCGATTGCGGGGAGCGTGTTCTCGGAGGGACTGACCGTCGTTGCCTGGGTGTCGCTCTGGGAGGCGATCGCGGTGGTCCTGATGGAATGGCGCCCGCGCCATCGTCGTCTCGATGCGTACCGGCGCATCGCCGAGTCGGATCTGCTCTTCCGCATCGTCGAGCCCAGGCCGGCATCGGCGGCGCCGTCCGCCGCCGTCCCGCCGGAAGTCCGCCATGCCGCGCATGGCCGGCACCGGCCGCGGCCTTCGCGGCGCAAATGAAACCGCCTCCCGGCGCGGTTGCGCGCCGGGAGGCGGTCGAGCCGGGAAGCGGCTTGCCCCTTACAGGTACTTGGGCAGCAGATCGCCGTGTTCTTCGATCAGGGCGTCGCACATCGCGACGATGTCGTCGATGCTCAGCTCGGCCGAGGTGTGGGGGTCGAGCATCGCGGCGTGGTAGATGTGCTCGCGCTTGCGCGTGAGGGCCGCCTCGATCGCGGCGAGGTGGACGTTGATGTTCGTCATGTTCAGCGCCGCGCACTGCACCGGCAGGTCGCCGACGTACGTGCCCTGGACGCCGTTGGAATCGACGAGGCACGGAACCTCGACCACCGCGTTCGCGGGCAGGTTGGGGATGAAGCCGCGGTTGAGGACGTTGCCGCCGATCTGGAAGGGGACGTCGGTGACGATCGCCTCCATGATCCCGGAGCCGTACTCGTGGCTTCGCGTGTGCGTGAGGTTCGGATTTTCGCAGATTTCCTTGTACTGGCGCTTCCAGCCCGCGATCTGGTTGATGCAGCGGCGGGGGTACTCGTCGAGGGGAATGTTGTACTCGGCGACCAGCTTGGGGTAGTTCTTCTTGATCCAGTACGGCATGTACTCGGCGTTGTGCTCGCTCGACTCGGTGACGTAGTAGCCGAACCGGCGCATGATCTCGAGACGGACCATGTTCCAGTGCTTGCCCTTCGCGTCCTTCGCCTTGCGCCACGCATCGAGCTTTTCGGCCGCCAGCGCCTTGACTTCGGGATAGAGGTCGCGCCCGTCGAGGGCGATCTCCAGCAGCCAGCCCATGTGGTTGATGCCGGCGACCTTCTGGCGCAGCCCCGCGCGCTCGCCTTCGCCTTTGTAGAGCTCGAGCGAATCCAGCAGGCTCGTGGCGCAGCCCTGGACGGAGTGGCAGAGGCCGACCGTCTTCACGGAAGTTCCGCGCAGCATCGCGCCGGTGAGCATCGACATCGGGTTCGTGTAGTTGAGCAGCCAGGCGTCGGGGCAGACCTTCTCCATCTCGCGCCCGAAGTCGACCATGACGGGAATCGTGCGCAGCGCGCGGAAGATGCCGCCGATGCCCAGCGTGTCCGCGATCGTCTGGCGCAGGCCGAAGCGCTTGGGCACCTCGAAGTCCGTGATCGTGGCGGGGTCGTAGCCGCCCACCTGGATGGCGTTGACCACGAAGTCCGCGCCCTTGAGGGCCTTCTTCCGGTTCGGCACCCCCAGATAGGTCTTGATCGTGGCGCGCCCCTCGTTGATGTTCTTGTTCAGCGTGGCGAGCATCAGCTCCGATTGCTTCAGGCGCGTCTCGTCGATGTCGTAAAGTGCGATTTCCGAGTCCCTGATGGGCTTGCGGCACATGACGTCCCCGAGGACGTTCTTGGCGAACACCGTGCTGCCGGCGCCCATGAATGTGATCTTGGCCATGATGGAATAACCTCGTTGATGGTGATCCGCCTCGGTCGGGCGGTTGCCTGGAAAGAGTAGGCCAGATCCCGGGCGCACGTCAACATGAGCTTTGTGCTCTTCATGGTGATTTTGTGCTGTTTCGCTTGCACAGGCCGGGCGTTCCTGCGAGAATGGCCGGGTTTCCAGCGAAAGGACTTCCATGGGCGCCGCACTCTCCGATCTGCCTCTCAGCCACGCCGTGTTCTTCCGCCCCGGCGCCGCCGCGGACGGACTTTCGACCTTGCTCGACGACGCCGGCCACGACATCCGCCGGGCCGGCGACGTCTATTCCTGGGAAGGGCTCAAGCGCGGCGACGTCGAGCGATTCATCTGGCAGTACACCATCGCCGGGCGCGGCCGCGTCCGCCTCGGCGCCGCCGAGCACGACGTGCTTCCGGGCGAGGCCATGCTCCTGAAGATCCCCGAAGACCACCGCTACTGGCTGCCGGAGGACTCCGAGCAATGGGAGTTCCTCTATGTCACCCTCTCCGGCGCCGAGGCCGTCCGCCTCGGCCTCGAAGCGCGCCGCCGCCTCGGCCTTGTCGTTCGCCACGCCGCCCACGCCCCCGTCGTGCGCGCCGCCGCCGCCATCCTCGCGGGCGGCCTCGAAGGCCGCATCAAAACGCGTTGCGAGGCCAGCGCGCGCGCCTACGCCTTCCTGATGGAGCTGCACGACGAGACGAGCGCCGCGCTGCGCCGCCGGAAGGACTACCCGCTGGAGCGCGCCTGCGCCTATTGCATGGACCACCTCGGCGATCCCCTCTCGGTGGACGATCTCGCCCGCGCCGCGAATCTGAGCCGCTGGCACTTCTCGCGGCGCTTCCGCGCCAGCGTCGGCATCGGACCCCACCAGTACATCCTCGAGGCGCGCATGCAACTCGCGGCCTTCCTCCTGCTCAACACGCGTCTCTCCGTCAAGGAGATCGCGCATCGCTGCGGCTACGAGGACCCCAGCTATTTCTGCAAGGCCTTCAAGGGCGTGAACGGCGCCGCGCCCGGCGATTTCAGAAGCTGAACCCCTCCGCCGCGGACACTCGCTCGCCTGGCTCCAGTTTCGGAAGCCAGCCCGTCTGCGCCTCGAGCGTCGTCCGCGCCCGCCACCCGCCCCAGCCTAGCCGGCCTGGGCGTACGCCGCGCGCGACCTTGACGATGCGGCCGCGTGCGTCGAGGAACAGCAGGTCCAGCGCGAAGCGCATTCCGAAGGTGTGGACGAGCCGACACGGACGCAGCACCATGCAGACGCCGGGTTCCAGTCCGTCGCGTCCGAGCAACCCGCGCGCGCGTTCGCGGCGGGACTCCGCCACGAGGCCCCGCCACGGCTTCCGCACGTCCGCCTGGATCGCGACGATGCGCATGGCGCGCCCTCCGGGACGCTACTTGACCGGCTCGAGCGGATCCTTCTCGTGGGGGCAGCCCGGAGCGGGTCCGACGCCGCCGGCCGGCGCGCACCAGCGGATGCCGTTGGCGATCACGCGCTGCACGCAGGAATTGTGGTAGATCGGCAGCGTCTCGTGGCCGGGGGCGAAGTAGAAGACCCGCCCCAGCCCGCGCTGCAGGGTCACGCCGCTGCGGAACACGTTGCCGCCCGCGTACCAGGACATGAAGATGACGTGCGCGTCGTCTGGAATCCCGAACGGCTCGCCGTACATCTCCGTCTGTTCGATCGCGAACGTCTCGGGAACGCCCTGGGCGATCGGGTGCGCGGGATCGCACGTCCAGACGCGCTCCTTTTCGCCGATCTCGCGCCAGCGCAGCGTGCAGGGCGTGCCGAGCATCCGGCGGAAGATCTTCGACATGTGCCCGGAGTGGAGCACCAAGAGCCCCATGCCGCCGAGGACGCGGCGCTGGATGCGGTCGACCAGCGCGTCGGGCACCTTGTCGTGCGCCATGTGGCCCCACCAGACGAGCACGTCGGTGTCGTTGAGCACGGCGTCCGGAAGGCCGTTCTCCGGCATGTCGAGGGACACGGCGCGGAACGCGCAGTCCTTCATCGTCGGCTCGAGAACTTGTTTCAGATAGGCGTGGATGCCCTGAGGATAGTGCTTGCGGCAGGTTTCGCCGCAGGCGTCGTTCCCCTGCTCGTGCAGGAATTCGTTCCAGATCGTGATGTTGGCCATGGTCGAGATCCTCGGTGATGTCCGCCGTTCTCGCGGGCGACCTGTCTGGCCGCCTCGAACTGCGTTTCGCGTTAAGCCTATCACGCCCGCCCCGCCCAGTTCAAGGCTGAATCGGGGCCGAATCGGGACCGAATCGACCCCTGGCGGTTTTTCCGTTTCTCAACGGCGGCGCTTTCCGCTATAATGACCCGGGTTTGCAACTACCACCCGAGGCGGCGCCGGTCGGCCCGCCCGAAACGGCAGGCTCCGGGCCGGAACCGATGCGGAGCGGAAAGCAGAGCAGCACCATGACCATTGCACTGGGTTCAGACCACGGCGGTTTCGCCACGAAGGAAGCCGTTAAACGCCATCTCGCCTCCAAGGGGATCGCCTTCACCGACTTCGGCTGCTTCTCGGAAGCCGCCTCCGACTACCCCGCCTTCGGCGAGGCGGTGGCCGCCGCGGTGGAGACGGGCAAGACCGATCGCGGCGTCCTCGTCTGCACGACCGGGATCGGCATGAGCATCGCGGCGAACCGCTTCCCCCACGTCCGCGCGGCGCTCTGCGACACCGCCGACCTCGCCCGGATCTCCCGCAAGCACAACGACGCCAACGTCCTCGTCCTCGGCGCTACGCGCCAGAACCCCGCGGACGTCCCCGCGATCGTCGACGCCTGGCTCGGCGCCGATTTCCCCGGCGAGGCGCGCCACGTGCGCCGCGTCGGCGGCCTCGGCGCCGCCGGCAACCGCGTCGTCGAGATCGCGCATCTCCAGGACGAGGATCCCGAAATCTACCGCGCCATCATGGAGCACAAGGTCCAGGAGGAGGAGACGATCAACCTCATCGCCTCCGAAAATCTGACATCCCGCGCCGTGCGTGAAGCCCAGGGCAGCATCCTGACGAACAAGTACGCCGAAGGCTATCCCGGCAAGCGCTGGTACAGCGGCTGCAAGTACGTCGACGAAGTGGAGATCCTCGCGATCGAGCGCGCCAAGCAGCTCTTCGGCGCCGAGGCCGCCAACGTCCAGCCCCACTGCGGGTCCTCCGCCAACATGGCCGTCTACTTCGCCGTTCTCAACCCCGGCGACACGATCCTCTCGATGAGCCTCGACCAGGGCGGGCACCTCTCCCACGGCTCGCCCGTCAACTTCTCCGGCAAGCTCTTCAACATCGTCCCCTACCACGTGGATCCCAAGACGGAGATGCTCGACTACGACGCCATCGCCGAACAGGCGAAGCAAGTCAAGCCCAAGCTGATCGTCGCCGGCGCCAGCGCGTACCCGCGGACGCTCGACTTTGTCCGCTGGCGCCAGGTCGCGGACGCCTGCGGCGCGATGCTGCTCGTGGACATTGCGCACATCGCCGGCCTCGTCGCCGGCGGCTCGCACCCGAGCCCCGTCCCGTATGCGGAATTCGTCACGTCGACCACGCACAAGACGCTGCGCGGCCCGCGCAGTGGCATCATCCTCTGCCGCAAGGAGTTCGAGGCGGCCATCAACAAGACCGTCTTTCCCGGTCTCCAGGGCGGCCCCCTGATGCACACCACCGCCGCCAAGGCCGTCTGCTTCAAGGAGGCGATGACCCCGGCGTTCAAGGACTACGCCCACCAGATCGTCAAGAACTGCGCCGCCCTCGCGGACGTTCTCAAGGCGCGTGGCTTCCGTCTCGTCTCCGGCGGCACGGACAATCACCTGCTGCTCGTGGACGTCGCCGCTTCCGGTCTGACCGGCAAGGCCGCCGCCGCCGCGCTCGACGACACCGGCATCATCGTCAACAAGAACACGATTCCGTTCGACAAGAACAGCCCGTTCGTCACGTCCGGCATCCGCATCGGCACGGCCTCCGTGACGACCCGCGGCATGAAGGAGGCCGACATGGCGTTCATCGGCGGCACGATCGCCACGGTGCTCGAAAACATCGGCGACGCCGAACTGCACCGCAAGCTTCGCGCCGACGTGGTGGCCTTCTCCCGCCAGTTCATGGTGCCCTAGAAGCCCCCGCGGCCGCCTTGTCCCGGTCGGACGGCTTTGCTACAATGCGGGCATGACCGAATGGAATCTGCGCTCCCGCTCCCATGCCTGCCACCAGTGCGCCGCCGTCTTCGCCGACGGCGAGCGTTGCTTCTCCTGCGTCGCCCCATTCTCCGCCCCCGTGGTCCAGACGATCTTTGCCGAGAAGATCGCCGCCCAGGCCGCTGAAGGGAAGACCGTCAAGAATCCCGACTACGTGCGCCTCGATTTCTGCCCCGCCTGCTGGGAGTCGAAGCGGAGCCTCGCCTGGATCAGCATGTGGCACAGTCCCTACGCCGCCCCCGAGGCCGTCGCGCCCGAGCCGCTTCCGCGCGAGACGGCGGAGTCCCTCCTGCGCAAGCTCCTCGAAGGCGACAACCTCGTCGAAAACGGTCCCGTGGTCTTTGTTCTCGCCGTCATGCTCGAGCGCAAGCGCATCCTCATCGAGCGCAGCGTCCGCCGCGGCGAGGACGGCGCGCTGCTGCGCGTCTACGAGCACCGCAAGTCCGGCGAAGTGATGCTCGTGGTCGATCCGCAGCTCCAGGTCGACCAGATTCCCGCCGTCCAAGCGCGCATCGAGGCGCTGCTCGCGGCGCCCGCACCCTCCGCCGAGGAGGTTCCCGAGCCCCAGGCCGAGGCGGCGCCCGATCCCGCCACCGAAGCGGCTCCCGACGCGCCGTAACCTCCGTCAGGCCGTTAGGCGTCCGCTTCGGGGGAACGGCCAACGAGCGTGCGGATCGTCGCTTCGCCGGACGTCCAGTTCTTGAGTTGCTTGGAGCAGGCCATCAAATCCGCGCGGCGGCGCATCGCCTCGGGGGTGTCCGCCGCCGGATCGGCGGGCGTCAGCTCCGCGCGGCGCTTGGCGCACCAGCGCCGCCAGGCCGCGAGGACGAGATCCCGGGCCACGTCGATGGGCATGAAGTTCTCGTGGTCGCCCGACCGATCCGGGCGCACGGCCATCTCCCCGAGGAACGTGGCCGCTTCCGCATCGCGCTCCAGGAGCGCCGCGACTTCGTCCTCGCCGGTCGCACGCGAAGCGTAGAACGCCGCCGCGATGCGACGGCAGACGCCCTCGACAAGCAACCAGTCGGGAAGCGTCGTCGCGAGCAGTTCCGCCACGTCGGGGTGCTCCTCGAAGCTGTGGACGAGGAGTTCGCAGACCGACACGTCGAGACGCTCCGGCAGCGCGGCCTGGCGGCCGTCGGACGTGGCGCCGGCGCCGGAGACGCCGATGCCCGCGGAATCTGTTTCGTCGATCGCGACCATGGGTTCGTCGAAGGGGGGAGTTTCGGCGGATCCGGTCGGCGCCGCGGAGGCGCGGGGTCCGCTGCGACCCGCGGCCTCGGCCCGGGCCGCCTCGCGTCGCGCAAACGATTCCTGCTGCCGGCGCAGCGCCTCCTCGACCCCGGCAAGTTCGCCGGCGAGCGCGGATTCCGGGATGGCGAGCAATTCGGCCGTCTCCTGCAGCATCCGCGCCTTGTGGATTTCGTTTCGACACCCCGCGACTGTCTGCAGGACGCCGGCGGCGATGCGGCCGAGGGCGCCCTCCGAACGCGGATCCGCCTCCTGTTCGCGCAAGTAGGCGACGTGGAAGGGGACGAGGCCGGTCGCGTCGTCGAGAATCTTCTGAAAGACTTCGGGCGGGTTCTTGCGCAGGAACGAGTCCGGGTCTTCGCCCTGCGCGAGGCTCGCGACGCGCACGGGGATTCCGGCGGCAAGCAGGATGGCGCCCGTGCGGACCGCGGCCTTTCGGCCGGCGGCATCGCCGTCGAAGAGCAGCACGGCGCTGTCCGCGTAGCGCTTGAGCAGCGTGGCATGTTCTTCGGTGAACGCCGTGCCCTGGGAGGCGACGGCGCGGTCGAAGCCGCACGCGTGGCAGCGGATCACGTCAATCTGGCCTTCGCAGACGATCGCCTCGCGATGGGGGGCGGCGACGATCTTGCGCTGCGCTTGGTCGAGGGCGTAGAGCACGCGGCTCTTTTTGAAGATCTCGGTTTCGGGGCTGTTGACGTATTTGGCCGGGCTCTGCGCGGGGTCGAGGACGCGGCCGCTAAAGGCGATCACGCGGCCTTGCGTGTCGCAGATCGGAAACATGAGCCGTCCGGCGAAGCGGTCGTGGATGTTGCACCCTTTGCGGGGGTGATCGAGCGGCGTGGCGAGACCGGCCGCGACGATCTCCTCGACGGAATAGCCGGCCTTCGAAGCGAACTGCTCCAGCGCCCCGGCCTGGAGCGGCGCGTAGCCGATCTTGAAGCGTTCGGCGATTTCCTCGCCGAGGTCGCGCTTCGCCAGATACTCGCGCGCGATCGCGGCGGACTTCATCTGCGCGAGGCACCGGCGGTAGAACGCCGTGACTTCGGCATGGAGCGCGAGCAGCCGCTTCGCGACGGCGGCGTTGCCGCCATCGTCGTCGAACGCGACCTCGACGCCGCAGCGGTCGCCCAGCATCCGAACGGCGTCGCCGAAGGTCATGCCGTCGTGCTTCATGAGGAACGAGAAGACGTCGCCACCTTCGCCGCAGCCGAAGCACTTGAAGGATTCGCGCGCCGGGTTGACCGTGAAGGAGGGCGTCTTCTCCCGGTGGAAGGGACAGCACGCCTTGTAGACCGATCCCGCCCTTTTCAGCGCGATCCGCGAGGCGATCACGTCGACGATGCTGGTTCGGTTGCGTATCTCCTCGAGAATCCGGTCTGGTATGATGCGCGCCATGATCAAGCATTGTATCACCTCGGCGGCCTCGGCATCAACTCCGCGACAGATAAAAGCGACCTTATTGTAATCTTGCGAAAAATGCAAGATTACAATCAACCATTTCCCGCTGTATTAAAACTCCCGCATGGCGTAGAATTCGCCCCGAATTCCGAGCGCCGTTTCGACAAGGCGACCCAGTTGCCAGAACCCCGTTTCTCGACCCGTCCGCATGAAAGTCCTCCTGATCACTCCGCCGATGGTGCAGATCAACACGCCCTACCCGGCCACGCCGGTGCTGACGGGCTTTCTCAAGGAACGGGGCGTCGACGCCGTGCAGGCCGATCTGTCCCTGTCCGTCGCCCTCGCGCTCTTCTCCCGGGACGGCGTGGACCAGGCCGCCGAGGCCGCCTCCGCCTTGCCGCATCGTTCGCCGGGACTCGCGGCCTTTTTGGAAAACCGCGACCGCTACCTCAAGGGCGTGGCGTGCGCCGTCCCCTTCCTGCAGGGACGCGCCCCCGAGATGGCCTGGACGCTCGCCCGCCGCGGCTTCCTCCCCGAAGGCGCGCACTTCCGCGAGCTCGATCCGAGCGGCGAAGGGCTGGCCGACGAGAATCTCCGCGACGCCTTCGGCTTCCTCGGCATCCACGACCGCGCCAAGCTCTTCGCCTCGCTCTTCCTCGACGATCTCACCGACGTCTTCCGCGAGGCGCTCGATCCCGAGTTCGGTCTCGCCAAGTACGCCGAGCACCTCGCCGTTGCCGCCCCGTCCTTCGACCCGATCATCGAACGGCTCCAGTCGCCGACGCCCACCGCCCTCGACGCGATGATCGACCGCATGACCCGCGAGCTTCTCGACCGCCACCGGCCGGACGTGGTCGGGCTGACCTGTCCCTTCCCCGGCACCGTCTACGGCGCGTTCCGCGTGGCGGGGTGCGTACGCCGCCACGCGCCGGGGACGACGCTCGTCCTCGGCGGCGGCTACGTCAACTCCGAGCTGCGCGAACTCGACGATCCGCGCGTGTTCGACTTCTTCGACACGATCGCCTTCGACGAGGGGTTCGACCCCTGGCTCGGCATCGTCGGCCTCGCGGAGCCCCGGCGCGTCCTGACCCGCGCGGGGTTCGCTCCCGCGAAGCCGCGCCCGCCGGAGCCCTACCGCGTGCGCGTCTCCGACTACACGGGCCTCGAGCTGGACCGCTACCTCGCCCTGGTGGAGACGGCCAACCCCATGCACCGTCTCTGGTCCGACGGGCGCTGGATCAAGGTCCAGCTCGCGAACGGCTGCTACTGGCACCGTTGCGCGTTCTGCGACGTCGCCCTCGACGCCATCGGCGACTACGCCGCGCCGGATCCCGCGCAGGCTGTCGACGCCCTCTCCGAGATGGCCCGCGCCACGGGGCTCAACGCCTTCCACTTCACGGACGAGGCGCTGCCGCCCGCGGCGCTGCGCGGCGTCTGCCGGGAGATCGTGGCGCGCGGCGCCGCCTTCTCCTGGTGGGGCAACATCCGCCTCGACGCCGCGTTCGACGACTCCCTCGTCGCCGCCATGGCGGAGGCCGGCTGCGTCGCCGTCTCGGCCGGGCTCGAATGCGCCAACGACCGGTTGCTGACGCTGATGAACAAGGGAATCACGCGCCGGAGCGCGCGCCGCGTCTGCGAGCGCCTCGCCGCCCGCGGCATTCTCGTCCACGTCTACCTGATGTACGGCTTCCCCACCGAGACCGCCGAGGAGACGATCGACGCGCTGGACTTCGTCCGCGGCCTGTTCGCGGACGGCCTCGTCCAGTCCGCCTACTGGCACCGGTTCGCGCTGACGGTGCACAGCCCGATTGCGCGCGCCCCCGAGCCGTTCGGCATCCGCATTCCTCCGGCGCCGCCGGCGGGGCGCGTTTTCGCGCGCAACGAAATTGCCTACGAGGAGCCGGGCGCGCCCGACCACGCCGCGCTGGGCGAGGGGCTGCGCGTGGCGACGTTCAACTACATGCGCGGCGCCGGACTCGATTTGCCGGCGTCGGCCTGGTTCGCTCCGCCACGCCGCCGCAAACCGGGACGGGCTCGCACCTCCGGACGTTAGCGAGGGCTTCTCGCCTCAGCCGTGGTTGAGGAGCTGGAGCTCGATCGGATGGGGGCGCAGATAGACCTGGGTGGCGAGGTACGGCTCCTGGTACTTCCTGACGTAGTGGTTGAGCAGCGTGAGGGGGACGATCCGGGGAACCAGTCCCTGGGCGTACTGGTCGATGATCTCCAGCATCTCCTGTTTTTCGTTCGCGTCGAGCTGCTTCTTGAAGTAGCCCAGGATGTGCTGCAGGACGTTGACATGCTTGCATCGCGTGGCCTTGAGCGCGAGCGCCCGGAGCAGGAGCGCCTCGTACTGGGGAAACCGCTCGCCGGGAGGCAGGGTCCCGCCGCCGGCGACGAGGCGGCCCATCTCTCGGTAGAGCGCATCCCCATGGGAGAGAAGCAGGTACTTGTGCGCGGCGTGGAAGGCGATCAGGTTGCGCATCGTGCGGCCGGACGCGAGCATGTCGCGCCAGCGCTGGAGGGCGAAGATGCGCTCAATGAAGTTCTCGCGCAGTTCGGGGTCCTGGAGCCGGCCCTCCTCCTCGACGGGCAGCAGGGGGAAGTGCGCCATGAACGCGGCTGCGAAGAGGCCGACGCCGGCCTTCACGGCCACGCCCTTGTCGTTGTAGACCTTCACCCGCTCCATGCCCGAGCTGGGCGATTTGCTTTTGAAGATGTAGCCGCAAAGCCCTTCTGCTTCGAGTTCCTGGACGCGCTTTCGCGCCCAGGCGTTCATGCGGTCGGTGTGGTCGACGCGCGTCTGGACCGTGACGAGGCGCGGGCTGGCGGGGTCGCCCTCGAGGCGCATCGCTTCGCGCGGGACGCCGAAGCCGGCTTCGAATTCCGGGCAGACGGGCACGTATTCGACGTACGCGCCGAGCGTGTCCCGCAGGAAGGGGTCGAGCTTGTGCTGGCCATCGTAGCGGACGGGCTGCCCGAGCAGGCAGGCGCTGACGCCCAGTTTGATCGTGCTCATGGATGGGACCTCCCGGTTAGGGTTCCAGTCCGGCGGCGCAGCGCGCGGGGACGAATGCGCGGCGGAAGTAGCGGCGGTTCGGGCGGTCGCGGTGCCGCGCCAGCTCCTGGGGGGCCAGCGAGGGATGCCAGAGGTGGAGCGCCCGCGCCTCGACGATGACGCTGCAAGGGTGCACGCCGACGGCGTAGAGACGCCGGGCGAAGTCGTCGTCCTCGTACCCCCAGCCGACGTAGTGCTCGTCGAATCCGTTTACGCGCCAGACGTCGTCGCGGAAGAGCGAGAAGTGGCAGCCCAGGAGCTTGGGCTTGTGCGCCTGCGCGAGGTGCCAGCGGCGGAGCCGCGCGTGGCGGCGGTGCAGCGTCTCGGCGGCTTGCGCCTCGCGAAAATCCGCCTCGGCCCAGGCTTCCTCCCAGGCCTGCGTCGTCGGCGCCGGGTCCGCCTGCATGAGGTCGCGCGTGGCGGCTTCGGAGAGGATGCCGCGGTGGCCGGCCAGCAGGTGGCGCGGCGCGGCGCGGCGTTCGTGGACCGCCAGGGCGTCCGGGAGCAGCGCGATGTCGCAGTCCGCGAAGACGAGGTAGTCGCCGGAGGCGGCGCGGATCGCGCGGTTGCGCGCCGCCGAGAGGCGGTAGCCGTCGTGGGGCGTCCAGATGCGTTTCGCCGGGATGCCGCAGACCGCGAGATGGCGTTCGACGGCGGCGGCGCCGTCCGGATCCGAGCCGTCGTCGGACACGACGACCTCGTCCGGCCGTCTCGACTGCGCCTGGAGCGCCGCGAGGAAGAGCCGGAGGTGCTCCGGGCGGTTGTAGACGGTGGTGAGGACGCTAATCTTCATGGGGCGTGGCGAGCCAGGCCAGGAGCGTCGCGACGAGGATGAACTGCGTGTGGCGGACGAGGTGGTCGGGGTAGTCCCAGACGCCGTAGAGGAGGATGCAGCCCAGACAGGCGGCGAGGGCGCCCCCGAGCCCGCGCGCTCGCAAGGCCGCGATCCAGCCGTTCGGCCGCGCCCGGCGCGAGGCGCGAACGAGGGCGTGCCCGGTGGCGAAGACGAGCTGCGCCCAGGCGACGAGGCAGACCGCGAAGCCCAGCCAGCCGCCCTCGAAGCGCACCATCCGCCAGTAGGAATGCGCATGGGGGAAGACGAGGTTGGCGTCCGGCGTGAAGGGCGCCCGCTGGTTTGGATTCTCGTAGTACGCCCGCTTGAACGCCTTCTTGCCGTAGCCGAAACCGACCCACGGGCTCCATCCGCGCAACAGCAATGCCGTGTGGTTCCACACGATTTCGCGGTTGTTGAAGCGGTGCATCGTGGCCGCGTCCTTGAACCGCGGGTTGATCACGCCCATCGCCGCCCACAGGGCCATCGCGGCGAGAGCCGCCGCGCCGGCCGCCGCGAGCTTGGCGCGCCAGCCGGGCAGCAGGATGGCCGGAGCCGCCAGCGCCGTCATGGCGAATACCGCCTGGGGCCCTCGGGAGCCCATCATCCACAGGTAGCCCAGGCAGAACGCCGCGCCGACGGCGAGGGCCATCGCCTGCAGGCGGCTGGTCGTTCCGGCGACGAGGCGTCCGCCGTAGACGAATGCGCAGAGTCCCGCCATCATGCTCGAAACGTTCGGATGCGTGTAGAGGTAGGGTTGCGTGTAGCGCGCCTGCTCCAGCAGCTCGCGCCCCCAGCCGAGCGCGGCGCCGAGGCGAAGCGTCTCCAGCAGGAGCGCCAGCGTCACGCAGCCCGCCGCCAGCAGCAGCCCGCCCCAGATCCGGCGTCGCGTGGTCGCCACCGCCGGGAGGCCAAGGACGCCGAAGAGCACGGGAAGGACCTTGGCGATGTCGCGCAGCGTGCCTTGCGGGTGGACGCTCCAGGCGGCCGAGGCGACCGCGACGAGGGCCAGCGCCAGGAAACCGGCGCCGGCGGGGGCCAGCCAGGCCCGCTTGAGCCGCGGCCAGCGCCAGAGTCCGTGGAGGCCGACGCCGACGCACACCGCCGCGGCCAGCCCGCTCGAGGGATGAAACCAGAACACGGCGCTCGCGGCGGCTGCGAGCGCCCAACGGCCCGACGGCCCGTCCAGACGATCGCGCCACGCACGCGCGCGCGACGCGCCGATATCGGAAGGAGTTTCCGGCGTCGCGGCCGGGGGGCTGGACCCTGGTTGGCTCATGGGCGGCAAGGTTGCCAGAACGGGCGGGAGCTGTCAAGTTTTACCAATTGCGCCGTTCACGGGCGATATGGTATCGTAACCGCTCGTTTTTGCCTTCAACCAGGAATTTCCGGATTGGTGCGCCGTGTACCTCCAGGCCCTCGAAATCATCGGCTTTAAAAGCTTCGCGCAGAAAACCCGTCTCGTCTTCGAGCCGGGCATTACGGCGATCGTCGGTCCCAACGGGTGCGGCAAGAGCAACATCTCCGACTCGATTCGCTGGGTCCTCGGCGAGCAGCGCCCCACGGCGCTGCGCAGCTCCGCGATGACGGACGTGATCTTCAACGGCACCGATGCCCACAAGCCCCTGGGCATGGCCGAGGTCTCCATCACCTTCGCCGACTGCGAGGCGCACCTCGGCACGGAGTACAACGAAGTCACGGTCTCCCGCCGCGTCTTCCGCGACGGCGATTCGCACTACTACCTCAACAAGACGCCCTGCCGGCTGCGCGACATCCAGCGCCTCTTCATGGGCACCGGCATCGGCACCACCTCCTACTCCGTCATGGCCCAGGGCCAGATCGACGCGATCCTCTCCTCCCGTCCCGAGGACCGTCGCGCCATCTTCGAGGAGGCCAGCGGCATCACCCGCTTCCGCGCCGACCGCAAGGAGGCGATGCGCAAGCTCGAGCAGACGGACGCGAACCTCCTCCGCCTGAGCGACGTCATTCGCGAGCTTCACCGCCAGATCGGATCCCTCCAGCGCCAGGCCGGCAAGGCCCGCCGCTACAAGGAGCTGCAGGCCGAGCTGCGCAAGCTCGACGGTTTCGTCACCGCCCGCCGGATCTGCGAGATCAACGACCGGATCACCGCGCTCCAAGTCGAGACGGCGAAGCTCGCCGCCGCCGTCGCCGAACATCGCGATCAGGTCGAGACCGGCGAGCAGGGGGTCGCCGACGCCCGCGCCAAGCTGATGGAATCCGAGCGCCGCATCGGCGCCGCCCTCGAGCAGGCGATGGAGGCCCAGGGCCGCTGCAACCAGGCCGCCGACGCCATGCGCGTCAACGCCCAGCGCATCGCCGAATACCGCGAATGGATCGCGCGCGACGAACGTGAAATCGGCGAGACGGAGGCCGTCCGCGCCGATCAGGAGCGCGCCATCGAGGCCTGCCGCCTCCAGCTCGCGGACCTCGAAAAGGATCTCGCGAAGGCCGACGAGGCCCTCGCCGGGGCCCGCGCGGGCTTCGACGCCGCGCGCGATGCGAACGCTGCCGCCCGCGACGCCCTGCAGAAGCTTCGCGCCGAGTCGGCGGAGTCCGAACGGCTCCACGTCGATCTCCAAAACCGCCTCGCCGCCGCCGAGAGCAGCGCCCGCGAGGGCGTCCTGCGCAACGAACGCCTCGCTGCGGACAAGCAACGCCTCGGGCAGACCGCCTCCGAGTTGGCGGCGCGCCTCGACGAGGTCGAAGGCGAGGCCGAGACGCTCGACGCCCTCGTCGACACCCACGGCGACGCCGTGGCCTCGGGCGAGCGGCGTCTCGACGCCCTCCGCGCGGCGCTTCGCGAATCCGAGCGCGAGCAGGCGGCCCAGCAGTCCCGCGTGGCCGTTGAGAAGGCCCGCATCCAGATGCTGGAAGCGGCCTCGGACGCGGCGGGCGAGCCGGCCGGCAACGCGCTCGTGGCGGACGCCGCCAACCCGCTCGACCTGCCCAAGGGCTCCGTGCTGGGTCCTGTCGCGAGTCAGCTTTCCGCGCCCAAGACCCATCGCGCCGCGCTCGAAGCCGTCTTGCGCGCGTGGATGGACGCCGTGGCCGTGCGCACGCGCGAAGACGCCGCGGCGGTCGTCGCGCGCCTCGCCGGGCGCCATGCCGCGCGCCTCTTCGCCGCCGACGCGGTGGCGGCGCCGGTTGAACTCGACTTTCCGCGGCTTCTCGACGCGGTCGTCTGCCCCGAAGGCTTCCGCGCGGCGGCGGCCAATCTGCTCGCCAACGTCTTCATCGTCGATTCACTCGCGGCAGTCCCCGCGCCGGCGCCCGCCGGCTGCACGTTCGTCACGCTCGAAGGGGCCGTGGCCTTTCCGGGCGGCATGGTCGAGCTGTGGATGCCGGAGGCGGGGGCGTCGAACCCGCTGACCCGCCACATGCTGGCGGAGGACGCCAAGGAGGAGCTGGCGCGCGCGGAGGGGGCTGCCGCCGACGCCGAGGGGCGCTGCGAATCGCTGCGCGCCGAGCTGGTCGCGGCGCAGAACGCGGTGCGCGACGCGCGCGCGATGCTCGACCAGAGCCGGCGCGCGGCGGCCCAGAAGGAAGGCGAGCGCAACACGATGAGCCGCGACCTCGCGCAGGCCCGTCAGCGCCTGGAGGCGGTCGGCCGCGAGCTGGCCGCCCTGGCGGCGGCCACGGAGAGCGCGACGGCGCAGGGGCGGGATCTGGCCGGGCGGATCGCGGAGATGGCCTCCAGCCGCCAGCGCCTCGCGGATGCGGCGGCGGCGAAGTCCGAGGAGATGCGCGAGACGGAAAATCGCTTTCTCGACGCCCAGACGCGCCTGACCGAGGCGCGCCTGGCGCATGCGTCCGTAAGCCACCGCGCGGAGACGGCGCGGGCGCAGCACGCGGCGGGCGCGGCACGCGTGGCCGAACTGGACCGCATGATCCAGAGCCGGCGCGCCGGCATCCAGTCGTATCGGGACGGCGAGACGCGCCTGGCCGCGGAGAACGCGGCGCACGAAGAGGGGCTGTCTCGGCTCGAGGCGGACGTCGAGGCGCGCAAGGCGGACGTCGCGCGGTTGCGCGAGGCGCGGGCGGCGAGCCAGCTCGAGGCGGATCAGGCGGAGCGCGCGCTCCAGTCGATCCGCCGCGAGCTGGACGAGACGCAGGAGCGCCACGGGCAGTCCGAAGTGGCGTTGGCGGAGGCGCGGATGCGTCTGCAGAACATCCAGGACCGGCTGATGGCGGACTGGCACCTCACCATCGCGCAGCTCGCGGCGGAGCCGCCGCCCGAGTGGGGCGACGAAGGGGAGCCCGCGCCGGAGGAGGCGGAGGCGCGCATCGCGGACATCCGCGGGAAGATGGAGGAGATGGGGCCGGTGAACCTGGTCGCCATCGAGGAGTACCAGGAGATCGAGGAGCGCCATGCGTTTTTGACGGCGCAGGAGGCCGATCTGACGGGGGCGAAGGCGAAGCTCGTGGAGCTGATCAAGGACATCGACAAGCAGTCCGTCGCGCTCTTCCGCGAGACCTTCGAGAAGGCCAACGTCAACTTCCAGAACATGTTCCAGCGGCTGTTCAACGGCGGCACGGCGCAGCTCGCGCTGATGGACGGCGACGACGTGCTGGAGAGCGGCATCGAGATCGTCGCGCGTCCGCCGGGGAAGAAGCCGCAGTCCATCGCGCTGCTCTCCGGCGGCGAGCGGACGATGACGGCGGTGGCGCTGCTTTTCGCGATCTACATGATCAAGCCGAGCCCGTTCGCGCTGCTCGACGAGCTGGACGCGGCGCTGGACGACTCGAACATCGGCCGTTTCGTGGCGGTGCTCAAGGACTTTCTGGAGCAGTCGCAGTTCATCATCATCACTCACAACCAGCACACGATCGCGGGCGCGGACATCCTGTACGGCGTCACGCAGGAGGAGAAGGGCGTCTCCAAGATCGTGTCCATGCGGCTGAAGCGCATCGGCGTCGAGGATCCGAAGGCGGAGGTCCTGCCCGAGGTCGCGGCGCCGCCGCCGATCCGCAGAAGAAAGAAGAAGGAAGAAGATGAGCATGAGTCCGTTTGAAGTCGGAATGCTGGTCTGTTTCGGGCTGAGCTGGCCGATGTCGATCGCGAAGAGCCTGCGGACGAAGCACGTCGCGGGCAAGAGCCCGTTGTTCATGGGCATCGTGGACCTCGGGTATGTGTCGGGGATCCTCCACAAGATCTTCTACCGGCCCGACTGGGTGATCTGGTTGTACGTCCTGAACTTCGCCATGGTCTCCTTCGACCTCTTCCTGTACTTCCGCTACTCGGCGCGGGCCCGGCGGGAGGGGTAGGTCCGCCGCACCCTGTCAATCCGGAACGACATCGCGATGAAGACGGTTGTCCAAGCTCCTGGAAAGATCAACCTGACGCTCGAAGTCCTGGACCGCCGTTCGGACGGGTATCACGACCTGCGCAGCGTCCTGCTTCCCGTGTCGCTCTACGAGACCGTGGAGATCGAGGAGCGCGTCGACGAGGCGGTGACGTGCCACACCGTCGGGGAGGGGGTGGACGTCTCGGCGCTCGACGCGCTTCCGCCCGAGCGCCATCTGGCGGTGAGGGCGGTTCGGGCGATGCAGCGGCTCTGCGGGACGACGCGCGGCTGCGACATCCGGATCGTCAAGCGCGTGCCGATCGGCGCGGGGATGGCGGGGGGCAGCGCGGACGCGGCGGGCGCGATGACGGCGTTGCACCGTCTCTGGGGGTATCGCGGGCGCTGGGAGGCGCTGATGGAGGCGGGGGCGTCGGTCGGCTCCGACGTGCCGGCGCTGCTGCACGGCGGGGCGGTGCTGATGGAAGGTCGTGGCGAGCGCGTCAGCGCGGTGCTGAGACCGGACGCCCGTCCGCCGACGCCGTTCTGGCTTGTCGCCGTCTTCCCCGGTTACTCGGTTTCGACCCGGGAGGTGTTCGAGGCGTGGAAACCGGGCTTGACGCCGAGCGCCGATGTGTGCCATAATGCCCTTTCTTCTGTACGCAATGGCGATGTACGGGCGGCATGTCTCGCGGCCTTCAACGGGCTTCAGGACACCGTGAACAAGCTTCATCCTGAGACTGAGCGCTTTTGCCTGGCGCTTAGACAGGGTGGAGCTTTGTCCGCGATCCTTTCGGGGAGCGGTTCAGCGGTGTTCGGGTTCGCGGAGAGCGAGGCGCATGCCCACCGGATTCGCCGGAGCTTGCCGAAGGACGTGTGGAGCAAAGTCGTTTCGACATTGCCCGATGGTGTAATGGCAGCACACGGGTTTTTGATGCCCAGAGTCATGGTTCAAATCCATGTCGGGCAACCATCCTAGACGACGGGACGCGTTGCCGCCACACGAACTCGACCGAATCTCGACGCCGAAGCCGAACCCCAGGACCCACCGACAGACGTGAAAATCTTTACTGGAAATTCGAATCCCAAGCTAGCCTCCAGCATCTGCTCCTATCTCGGGACGGAGGTAGGCGCGGCGGAGGTGAAGACGTTCCCCGACGGGGAGACGTTCGTCAAAATCCAGAACAGCGTGCGCGGCGAGGACTGCTTCCTGATCCAGTCGATCTGCGGGCGGCCGAACGAGAGCCTGATGGAGCTGCTCATCATGATCGATGCGATGCGCCGGGCCTCCGCGGCTCGCATCACCGCGGTCATGCCGATCTACGGCTACGCCCGGCAGGATCGCAAGGACCAGCCGCGCGTGCCGATCACCGCGAAGCTCGTGGCGAACCTCCTGGTCGCCGCCGGCGCCAACCGCATCCTCACGATGGATCTGCACGCGGCCCAGATCGTCGGCTACTTCGACATCCCCGTCGACCATCTGCACGCCTCTCCGGTCCTGCTCAAGTACCTGGCGGAGAAGCAGCTCGAGAACCCGATCGTCGTCGCGCCGGACACGGGCAGCGTCAAGAGCGCCTACAACTACTCGCGCGCCCTGGGTTGCGGGCTGGCCATCACGGCCAAGCAGCGCAAGGGGGCGGACGAGGTGGAGGCGTATTCGCTCGTGGGCGACGTCGAAGGCTGCAATGTGATCATGATCG
>CAYVJM010000010.1:0-19722 GCA_964451695.1 uncultured Lentisphaerales bacterium
GTATTCCTTCTCCCCCTATTCGCCGACCAAGGCGGTTTGGATGGCTGCGGAGGCCGGGCTCGCGACGGCCGGGATCATGGACCACGACTCCATCGGCGGCGCGCGCGAATTCATCGAGGCCGGGCGCATCGCCGGCCTGCCCACGACGATCGGCGCGGAGTGCCGCGCCTCGTTCGCGGCGACGGCGCTGGCGGGCCGGCGCATCAACAACCCCGACCAGGAGACGATCGCCTACGTCGCGCTCCACGGCGTCCCGCACAGCCGGATCGACGCCCTCGCCGCGTTCTTCGAGCCCGTCCGTCAAGCCCGCGCGCGGCGCAACCGCGAGATGACCGCCCGCCTCAACGTCCTGCTCCAGCCCGCCGGTATCGCGCTCGACTACGACGCGGACATCGTGCCGGTCTCCGCCTGGGCGGACGGCGGCGAGGTCACGGAGCGCCACCTGCTCTTCGCCGTCGCCTCGCAGCTCCTCATGCGCTTCGGCGCGGGCGCCCCGCTCGTCGCGTTCCTGCGCGACACCCTGCGCATCGCCGTCGGCGCCAAGGCCGAGGCGCAGCTTCTCGACGCGCAGAACCCGCACATCGCCTTCGACCTGCTCGGCACGCTCAAGAGCGACCTCGTCGAGAAGTTCTACGTACCGGCCACGGAGGAGTGCCCGCCGATCGCCGACGTCGCCGCCTTCGCCCGCGCCAACGGCATCGTGCTCGCCTACGCCTATCTCGGCGACGTCAAGGACTCCGTCACGGGCGACAAAAAGGCGCAGACGTTCGAGGACGCCTACCTCGACGAGCTTTTCGTCGTGCTCAAACGTTCCGGCTTCGACGCCGTGACGTACATGCCCTCCCGCAACACGCGCGACCAGCTCACGCGGCTGCGCGCGCTCTGCGATCGCCACGGCTTCTTCCAGATCAGCGGCGAAGACATCAACCAGCCTCGGCAGAAGTTCGTCTGCGAGGCGATGCGCGATCCGTTCTTCGCCAACCTCTACGACGCCGCCTGGGCGCTTATCGGCCACGAGTGCCTTGCCACCGCGTCTCTCGAAAAGGGGATGTTCTCGCCCGAGACCATCGCCCGCACGCCCTCGATCGATGCGCGCATCGCAGACTTCCGCGACGCCGCCTTCGCCGCCAACCCGTAGCGGCGAATCATCATCCGCCTCCGTCCGCTCCATCATAGGAAAGCCGCAGCCATGTCCGCATTCACCGATCAGCACGCCGCCCAGCTCACCGACTACATCCACATGTCCCGCACCGCCGGAGCCCGCAACGACTACGTTCAGGGCGGCGGCGGCAACACGTCCGTCAAATTCGACAAGCGCCTGATGGCCATCAAGGCCTCGGGCTTCCGCCTCGACCAGATCGCGGAGGCCGACGCCTACGCCGTGCTCGACTACGCCGCCGTTCGCGCCTTCTACGAAGGCTCCAATCCCGCCGCGCTCTCAGACGTCGAGACCGAAGGCTCCGCCCGCGCCAAGGCCGCCACGCTCGCGATCGAAGGTCTTCCCAAACTCCGCCCCTCCGTCGAGGTCGGCTTCCATTCGCTTCTGGACGCCTTCGTCCTCCACACGCACCCCGTCTACGCCAACCTCGCCACCTGCTCCGCCGAGGGCGCGGCCGTCGCCGCGGAGGCGCTGGCGGGGCTCTCCGAAAGCCACGCCTTCGTCCCCTACATCAACCCCGGGGCCCAGCTCACCTTCGCCATCGGCCGCGCACGCCGCGAGGCGGAGGTCGCGACGGGGCGCAAGCCCGCCATCCTCTTCATGCAGAACCACGGCCTGGTCGTCACCGGCGCCAGCGCCGACGGATGCCTGGCGCTCAACGACGCCGTCAACCGCCGCATCGCCAAGGCGTACGGCGTCTCCGAGGCGGATTGGCCGTCCATCGCGCTTGCGCCCGGCGCCGACGAGCAAACATGGGTCTCCGCAACCCCCTGGCTGAAAGACAAATTGCTCTCGACGGCGTGGAATGTGGACTTCTTCACGAAACAATCGCTGTACCCCGACCAGCTCGTATTCCTCGCCGGCCAGATGGCCGTCGTGGAGCGCGGAAGCCTCGCGGACGCGGAGGCCGCTGGCACGACGCCCGCCGCCAAGTGCGTCGTGTTTCGCGAGACCGGCGAGATCCGCTACTCCTGCAAGCGCGCCGAGGCTCAGACGATCGAGGAGACGCTCTGCGCCGTCCTCTTCATCGTCGGCACTATCGCGAAGGCAGGCCGCACGCTCTGCACAATGGACGAATCGGGCAAGGCCTTCATCGCCGGCTGGGAGAGCGAAAAGTACCGCAAGCAGATGGCCGCGAAATAAGACCGACATTTCCAAGAAAGGACGAAACGATGACGCTTCGCAAGGTTTCCCTCTTCGCCATGGCGGCAGTGGCCGCGGGCATGATCGCGGGTTGCGCCGCGCCGCACGTTCAGACGCCCCCGGCGGCCACAAGGCCGGCCGGTCCCCTCAAGGTGCTGGCTGTGGGCAATAGCTTCTCCAACAACGCCACCCGTCAGCTCCCGGGGCTTGCGGCCGCGGCGGGTCGGGATCTGAAGATCGGACGCGCCTCGATCGGCGGCTGCGACTTCGAGCGGCACGTCCGCCACGCAATGGCCTACGAGGCTGATCCGGAATCGAAGGACGCCCGTCCCTACGGCGGCAAGAGCCTCCAGGAAATGCTCGAGAGCGAGGTCTGGGACGTGGTGACGATCCAGCAGGCGAGCCCCAAGAGCTTCAAGCCCGAGACATTCCACCCCCACGCCGACAAGCTCATCGCGATCATCCGCGCCCATGCCCCCCAGGCGGAAATCGTCGTCCACCAGACCTGGGCCTACCGCGACGACCACAAATTCTGGGGCCAGACGAACATCAATACCGACATCATGTATGCCAAGCTTCGCGACGCCTACGACGGCCTCGCCCGGAAGGCGAAGCTCAGGCTGATCCCCAGCGGCGACGCCATGGAGGCCGCGCGGCGCGATGCTGCGTGGGGTCCCTATCTCGCCGGCGACCCGCTCGCCCCCCGCCCCGAAAAGGCGCTCCACGCCGGCGACGCCTATCACGCCAACGTGAAGGGCGAATACCTCCAGGGATGCGTCTGGCTGGCCTTCCTCTTCAACGAAAAGGTATCCGGGAACACCTTCGTCCCCGAAGGCATGACGGCGGCTGAGGCGGCCATCCTCCAGCGGATCGCCGACGAAGTCGTCGTCGAAGGGCGCCGTCCCGAGCCCAAGGCGAAGTAGATCGCGACGCTGGGAAGCGACAGGCATCAACCGGGGCTGAAGCGGAGCCCCGGCGATACCCGTGCGCTGCTTCAAAAATACCCCCAGACTAGCGACAAGCGACTTAATCGGGCAGTCGACGGGATCCGTTCCTGAATCATCCAGCGAGGCGCCAGCCCACCCCTGGAGACTGACCGAATACGACATCGCAAGGTGCGGTTCAATTCTGGACGGAGTGCAGGTTGAAATGGTATGGTTACCGCATTGTTTCTTATCGAGGATTCTCGGCAATGACGATTGAGCATGACCTCTTGCTCGTGGCGGTCGCCGCGATGTTCATGGGCTGCGCGGGGCCGCGCGTCGGCGACGAATGCGGCGGCCCCGTCACCTTTGTGCAGATCACGGATTCGCACTACGGCAAGCCGCTCCACGCCTACCGCTTCCGCCAGGCCGCGGAAAAAATCAACGCCCTTCCTCTCGACGTGGGCGTTGTCGTCCATACCGGAGACTTCTCCTCGGACAACCTCCACGTGGAGGAGACCGGCGCCGCCGTCTCGAACCTGCTGTCGCTCATACGCGCCCCGCTTCTCTGCGCCCCGGGAAACCACGACCTCCTCGCAAAAGGCGCCAACGCGGAAACGCGCTTCGCCAAGTGCGTCGACGTCTACACGCGCTACATCGGCCCCCTCGGCCAGGTCTACGAAACGAATGGCGTCGTGTTCATCGCCCTCTACACCGAACCGCTGCGCGGCCAGTCCTCCGACGTGTCCATCCCCGGCTTCGATCCCCTTGCCTGGCTCGGGGAGCAGCTCGAGCGGTCCGGCGGCAAGCCGGTGTTCATCTTCACTCACACGCCCGATGGCGAGGACTTCTACGACAACGCGCTCCATCCCGGCTGGCCGGAACCGAACCGCAGCGCCTGGCGCCGGACGCTCGCCAAAGGCAACGTCCAGGCCGTCGTCGCCGGCCACTACCACCGCGACGAGATCCAGCAGGACCCCGACGGCATCCCGACGCACGTCGGCAACGCCATCGCAGACTTCTGGGGCCGCCAGGGCTCCTTCAGAATCTACACCTACGACGCGGGACGGCTCTCGTTCAGAACCGTCTACATCGACGACCCTCCGGCTGGGATCAACGTGAATTCCGACGGCATGCTCGGTCCCCCAACGGTCAACGCCGCCGAGTAGCGCACGAACGCGTCAATCAGCAAAGGAAGGCATGCCCGCGAACTCCATCGGCCACCGCTTCGGGACCTCCGCCTTCGACGCCAAGTCGGGCCGGGCCGCCCTCGCCCTCGGCCGCGAGATCGGGCTCCGACACCGCCTCGTCGTCCCGCGCGAATCGATGCGCGGCCTCGCCGGCGCTCGCCTCGGCCTCGACGCCGGCGCCTCCCTCGACTTCCACGACTACCGCGAATACCAGCCGGGCGACGACCTCCGCCACCTCGACTGGAGCGTCTACGCCCGCAGCGACCGCGAGATCGTCAAGCTCTTCCGCGAAGAGGTCTCCCCGACGCTCGAAATCGTCCTCGATGCTTCCCGCTCGATGGCCCTTCCCGGAACCCCGAAGGCCACCGCCGCCCTCGCCCTCGCCGCCGCCTTCGCCATTGCCGCCGACAACGCGCGCTGCACCCACGCCGTCTGGACGTCCGGCGCCCGCGTCGCGCCCCTCGCCGGCGGCGCCGATCCGCCCGACGCCTGGATGCCGCCCAACTTCGATTCGCCCGTCTCCCCCGCGGACGAAATCCTCCGCGCCCCGCCACGCTGGCGCCGCAACGGCATCCGCGTCTTCATCGGCGACCTGCTCTGGCCCGCCGCGCCCGAACCCCTGCTCCAGCGCCTCGCCGCCGGCGCCGCGGCCCTTACCATCGTCCAGGTGCTCGCCGCCGAGGAGGAAGATCCCGAGCTGCGGGGCCAGCACCGGTTCGTCGACGTCGAGTCCGGCGAGACGCTCGACGTGTTCGTGGACGAGGCCGCCGCCGCAGCCTACCGTTCCGCCTTGGCCGCGCACCGCGAGCTGTGGAGCCGCGCGTGCCGCCGCTGCGGCGCCGCCTTCGTCGCGATCACGGCCGAAACCCTTCTCGCCGAGCGACACCTCG
The DNA here is from genome assembly GCA_964451695.1 of uncultured Lentisphaerales bacterium. GTDB lineage: Bacteria > Verrucomicrobiota > Kiritimatiellia > RFP12 > UBA3636 > JAAZAI01. Next base: position 5,306 of record CAYVJM010000010.1, read on the forward strand.
CCGCGCTCGAGCGCATCGGCGTGATGGAGGGCGCCTAGCCATGGTCTTCGGCTTCCCCATCGCCCTGCTCGGCTCCGCCGCCATCGCCGGTCTCGTTGCGACCTACCTCTACCGCAGCCGATTCCACACGAAGCCCGTCTCGAGCCTCATGCTCTGGCGGCAGACTTCGCTCCCGAACGAAGGCGGCGTTCGCCGCGACCGGCTCCGTCTCCCCTGGCTCTTCTACCTCGAGCTGGCGGCTCTCGCCGCCCTCGTTCTCGCCGCCGCCGTCCCCATGCTGCGCCGCCCGCCCCGGCACACGCTGACCGTCGTGGTCGACACATCCGCCTCGATGTCCGCCCGCGGCCGCGACGGCCGCCGCGCCCTCGAACGCGCCGCGGACGCGCTCGATGCGGCCTTGCGCCGCAGTCCGCCCGCCGCCGTGCGCGTCCTCGCCGCCGGCGCCACCGTCCTCGGCATCGTCCCGCCCGCCCGCGCCACCGCCCTCTTTGCCAGCCTCTCCGCCGCCGCGCCCTCGGCCGATCTCGGACCCGCCATCGCCCGCGCCGCCGAACTGGCCGGCCCCGACGGCAACATCCTCGTCCTCGCCGACCGGCCGCCACCCGACGACTTCCCCATCCGTCCGCCCCTCGCCTGGATCGCGGTTGGCGAATCCGCACCCAACGCCGCCATCGTCTACGCCGACCGCTCGCTCGGGGCCGACGGCACCGAGCACCTGCTGCTCGAACTGCGCGCCTTCGGCGATCCGTCCCCCGTCAACGTCCGCCTGACGCTCGCGCCGCTCGAAGGACAGGGCCCCGCCCTCCTTGTCCAGAACGTCGCCTTCGACGCCTCGGGCCATGCACGCCTCGCGCTGACCCTGCCACCAGGCACGCCCGACGTCCTCGCCATTCTGCCCGAGGACGCGCTCGCCTTCGACAACCGCGCCGTCCTGCTCGCCGCCGAGCCGCCCGCCCTCAACGTCGCCCTCTGTCTCGCGGACGAGGGTCTCCGTCGCGCGGTGCGCCGCGCAGTCGAAGCGAGCGGTCGCGCCGCCTCGCTACGCGAATTCATCCCAGGCGCCTGGCCACCGCCGCCGGAGCCGCAGCTCGTCTTCGCCGACGCCGGTGCGACCCTCCCACCGCGTCGCGGCTGGCAAGTGCGTTTCCACGCCCCCGAAGCGTCGCGCCTCGTCAAGGGCCCCTTTCTTGAAGACGCCGCCTCGCCGCTGCTCGAAGGCGTCTCCTTCCAAGGCGCCGTCTGGAAGGCCGGTACCAACCGCCTCGACGGCCGCGCCCTCGTCCTCGCCGACGGCGCGACGCTCGTCGCCTTCGAGAAGTCCGTTCGCGCGCCGGTCCTCCACATCCAAGCCACCGACGACACCTCGACCTTCTTCCGCACCCCCGCATGGCCAGCCCTCGTCTGGAACGTCATCGACCGCTGCGCCGCCGCGCAACCCGGTCCGTCGCCCCGCAACGCGCGCATGGGCGAGATCGTTTCGTGCATCCTCGCCGCGGACGAGCGCGAGGCCGTTCTCGAAACCCCCTCTGGCGAACGCGCGGTGCGCGCCGCGAACGGGCGCGCCGTCTGGGCGCCCCTCGAACCGGGTCTCCACGCGCTTCGCACCGGCGGCCGAACGATGCCGTTCGCCGTGAACCTCTTCGCCGAGGGCGAGTCCGACCTCCGCAGCTGCGGACGCGGCCGCTGGGGTGGCGGACGCGACGCACGGCACGAGGATCGCGTCTTCCGGCCCGTCGCCTGGGCGGCGGGCCTCCTCGCCCTCGTCTTGCTGGTCGCGCACCATGCGACGCTCAGCCGCCGTGAAGCCCGCGCCCGCGCGCAACTCCGCGGAATCCCGACGACAGGAGGCGGCGAGCGATGATCTTCCAACTGCCCATCATGCTCCTCCTGCTCTTCCCCTGCGCGGCAGCCTGCCTCCTCTTCCGGCTGCAGGGACGCTTCGCCCCCGCCATGCGGCTGGCCGTCTACGTCCTGATCGCGCTGGCCCTCGCCCGCCCCGCGTTGCGCCTGCCTATGCGCGGAGGGACGGTCGTCGTGGTCGCGGACCGCAGCGCCTCGATTCCGACTGCGGAGAAGGCCGCGCAGGCGGCGCTGATCGAGACGCTCTCCGCGTCCGCCGCTCCCGGCGCGCGCGTCGGCGTCGTGTCTTTCGCCGCGCGCCCCGTTGTCGAACACGCGCCGCAAGCCGCGCCGTTCGCGGGCTTCGCGGCGCTTCACAACGAAGACGCCTCGGACCTCGACGGCGCGCTCGAAACCGCGCTCTCCCTGCTCGAACCGGGCGAGGCGGCGCGACTGCTCGTGCTCTCCGACGGTCAGCACACGGGCGCTGATCCGATGCAAGCCGTCTCGCGCGCCGCCGCCGCCGGCATCGCCATCGACTACCGTCTTCAGCGGCGCGGCGCGGCGGGCGATGTCGCGATTCTCCGCGTGGACGCGCCGTCTTCGCGGCGGCCGGGCGAGCCGTTGCTCGCCACGGCGTGGATCGCCGCGCCGGAGACGATGGAAGTCGAATTCGCGCTTCGCCGCGGCGCCGTCGACATCGCCCGCGGCCGCCGCCGGCTTCCGCGCGGTGTCGAGCCGCTCGTCTTTCGCGATGTCGCCGGCCCGGTCGGCGTCCAGGCGTACGAACTGCGCATCGGAGCCGTCGACGGCCCCGCCGATCCGTGCCCGGAGAACAACGCCGCTCGCTTCCTCGTGCAGACCTCCGGCGGCAAGCCGTTGCTCTGCATCCCCGCTTCGCCTGCCTCGCGCCTCCCCGTCCTGCTGGCCAAGGGCGGTGTCAGGGTGGAGACGCTGCCCCCGGCGTCGTTCGACGGTTCGCTGGCGACGCTGGCCGGCTATTCGGGCCTCGTCATCGAAAACGTCCGGGCGGACGCGTTCGGGCGCGGCCCGCTGGAGAACGTCGCCGCCTGGGTCGAGCACGCCGGCGCCGGTTTGCTGATGACGGGCGGCCGCAACGCCTTCGGCCTTGGCGGCTACTACAGGTCGCCCCTCGAGGACGTCCTGCCCGTCACGATGGAGCTGCGGCGCGAGCATCGCAAGTTCGCGATGTGCATCGCCATCGTGCTGGACCGCTCGGGCAGCATGGCGATGCCCGTGCAGGGCGGCAAGACGAAGATGGACATGGCCAACCTCGGCGCGATGGAGGTCGTGAACCTGCTTTCGGAGCAGGACGAGGTCGCCGTGATCGCCGTGGACAGCACGCCGCATGTCGTCCTTCCGCGCACGCCTGCGGCGGACGCCCGCGGGCAGAGCCGACGCATCCTCGGCATCGAATCGATGGGCGGCGGCATCTTCGTCTACGAGGGGCTCGTGGCGGGCCTCAAGGAAGTGAGCGGCTCGTCCGCAGGCGTACGGCACATCGTGCTCTTCGCGGACGCGGCCGACGCCGAAGAGCCCGGCAAGTACAAGGAGTTGCTCGCCAACGCGGCGGGCGCCGGCGTCACTGTGAGCGCCATCGGCCTCGGCACGCGCGCCGACAGCGACGCCGCGCTTCTCGAGGAGATCGCGCGCCTCGGCGGCGGCGCCAGTTCGTTTTCAGACGACGCGCGCGAAATCCCGCAGCTCTTCGCGCAGGACACGTTCATGGTGGCGCGCAACACGCTCGTGACCAATCCCGTGACGCCGCGTTTCACCCAGGCGCTGCCCCGCTTCTCGGAGACGCTGCCGCCGCAGGCGCCGCCACTGGGCGGCTACAACCTCTGCTACCTGCACCCCGGCGCCACGGCGGTGGCCTTGAGCGCGGACGAGAACGAAGCCCCGCTGCTCGCCCTCCGCAACGTCGGCTCCGGGCGCTCGCTCGCCTTCACCGGCGAGGCGGACGGCGAACTCTCCGGGCCGTTCGCGGCTTGGGAGCATGCCGCGGAGTTTCACGCCGCGCTGGCGCGCCACTGCGCCGGGCCGCTCCACGACGGCGCCTCCGGCTTCCTCGTGCAGCACCGCCTCGTCCCTGGCGGCCTCGCGATCACCGCCTACGCCGACGTCTCGCGCCCCGAGGTCAAGGCCGTCGGCGGCCTACCGATCAATGTGCTCCGCCAGCGTCCGAACGGTCCCCCGCAGGTCGAGACGGAGACGCTCGCCTGGAAGACGGCGGACACGCTCGCGGCCATCGTACCGCTGCTCGGTGCGGAAACCGTCCTGCCGGCGGTCGTCCTTCCCGGTGGCGGGGTGGAGACCCTGCCGCCGGTCTGCCTGCCGTATTCGGGCGAATACGCGCCGGAGTCGGGATTTGACGGCGCGGCGGCGCTGTCGGCCGCGGCTGCGGCAACAGGCGGCGCGATGGTGGCGGACGCCGCGGCCGTCTGGGATCGGATGTCCCGGAGTCCGCGCATCGTGCCGCTCGCATCCGGGCTGTATTTGGCCGCCGCGCTGCTGTTCCTCGTGGAGGTCTTCGAACGTCGCACCGGATGGCTTCACAACCGGCACCGCCGATCCGCAGTCCCATCCAGCGCGGGCGACAAGGACGAATCGGTCTCGTCACCACGCCGCCGCCGCAAAAAGCGCCCGCCTGCTCCCTCGAGCACCGCGCCTGCCGCCGCCCCGCCTGTGGCACCCGTCGTGCCTGCGTCAGATCCAGCGTCGGAACCTCCGCACGACAGTCCCTTCGCCCAGGCCAAGCGCCGTGCCAGCCGGCGGATGTAGATTGCCGCTATTCAGGGGGGGCGCTTGGGTGATGCGTGTGGAAACGACAGGCTTTCATTCGCGGTTCAGGGCAAGTATAGACTACAGAGACGCTCTGCTGAAAAGGGAACCTTGCCGCGGTGGTACTCGGTCAGTTCCCGGTAGTTGTCTCGTGTCGCTGCGGCGTCCCCGCCGCAGGCCGCACGCGGCGAGGCGCCGCGTCCACTTCCTCAGTCATATACCGAGTTCTGGGGCGGAGCCCCGGCGGAAACTCCTCACTCCTCCCTACTCACCACTCACTCAACCGGGCAGTCGACGGGGAATGTTTCGGAATCCCCGACGAGGCTCCCGACGCCCACTCCTCGGAGACTGACCGAATACGCCCCGGCGGGTGCGCGCCGCGCACGAATGCGCCGGAGACATTACGCCAACTCCAGTGCGCCCGAACTCCCGTTATTGTAATCTTGCGAAAAATGCAAGATTACAATAAGCCATTGCGCGGTACCGACTTGAACGGATTCAAAACGGCGAAACCGTTCGTGGGCCCGATCCTGCTGCCAACGAACTGCGCCGGGTGAGGCTGCGTCTACCGGGATGCGGAAGCGCTGTCGCTTCAGACCGGTCTCTGGGTGTCGCTCAAGAAGGCGAGAAGCGTCGAGCGCCGGGGTTCGTTGCGGAGCCATTCGCGGACTTCGGCGGCCTTGTCATAGGCATCGCCCAACACGCGCCGGTACGTCTGTTCGACGGCGGCATCGACATCGGCGCGCCGAGGGATCAGGGTCCGACATCATCGCCTGGATTCAGGAAGGGTACGGGGTCGACGGGCGTCCCGTCCTTTTCCATCTGGAAGTGAAGGTGTTCTCCGGTTGCGCGGCCGGTCTTGCCCATCCATCCGAGCCGTTCGCCGCGCGCGACCTTCGCGCCGGGGGCGACGCGCAGGGAACCGCGCTCCAGATGGAAATAGCGCGAGACGAGGCCACCGGCGTGGCGGATGGCGACAAACGTCCCCGCAGGGCCATCGGAGTCCTCTGCCTCCAGCACGGTGCCTTCCTCCCAGGCGCAGATGCCGGTCTCAACGAGCATGCGTCCGTCCCAGAGCGCGCCGTCCACGCCGGCGTGGAACGAATCGGCTTCGCCGGAGACCGGGTGGGTGCGCAACCCGTATGGGGAGGTCACCTCGAAGAGCCCTTTTTCGAGGAGCACGTGCGACGGGAAGCGGATGCGGGGCCGGGAGTCCTTGGGTGCCTGGATGTCCACGGCGTCCTCCGTCTCCAAGACGCGGGTCCCCTCGCGGACGTGCCGGACTCGAAGGGTCGGGACGTCGGGACGAGCGTCGCGCGCGCGGTCGCGGACGAAGCCGCGGATCCGGAGCCCGGCCGCGTTGGATTCGATGCAGATGAGGGGCAGACCATCTGCCCGGGTGGCGTGGACGCGAAGACCGTCGAAGCGGATGTTGTCGAGATGCCCGACACCGCCGGGGTGGTCCTCGTCGTGGAAAAGGGGTGTGCGGCAGTAGCGCGCGGCATCGGCGTTGACGGCGAATTCTCGGCAGCCGGCCTCCACGTCGCGGAAACGAATGTTGCGGATGGTGGAGTGGACGCTCAGGAGCCGGATGATCGTGTGGCAGTCCTCGGCGCGGAGGTGGTTGAAGACGATGTTTTCGATGGGGCCGCACACCAGGTCCCGGTTCTCCAGACGCACGAGGCTGTCGTCCGCGTTGAGCGCCACGAGGTCGTCGTTGGTCTGTCCCCTGGAAATGGCCTGGACATCGAAGACGCGTCCGTTGCGGCAGCATCCGGCGAAGTGCAACCCGTCCTGGTTGAAGGCGATGCGGTCGCTTTGAAACCGGATGTGGCGGAACGCGAAGCCGTCGATGCGGCAGAGTCGGATGTTGTAGGTGACCGAATTGGCGACCGTGAGATTTTCGAGGCGGAGGTTGCGGACCCCGTCGAAGTTGAGCACGGATCCGGACCAGGCGTCAGGGTCGAATAAGTCGCCGGGCTTCGTGTTGCAGCGCCCCTGGTTGTTGCCGTCCCAGATTCCGCCGCGCAGCGTGATGTCGTGGCAGCCGCAGGGGTTCTCGGCGTTGGTCAGCAGGAAGTCGCCGCGACGCTTGGGGGTTTCGCCGCAAGAGAAGACGCGGGCGTCCGCGGCCGCCACAAGCGTGGTTCCCGAGCGCACGCGCAGCGTACTGGCGATGCGATACGCGCCCCGCGGCACCTGGATCGTCGAGACGCCGGAATCGAGGGCGCGCTGGAAAGCCGGGGCGTCGTCGGCGAGGCCGTCGCCCAAGGCCCCGCAGTCCTTCACGGATAGTCGTTTCATAAGCGGCGAGTATAGATTGACCGGCATCCGCCCGTCAAGCGCCGCCTGCCGGCCCGGCAGTACCGATTGCCGACCGGATGAGGCCTGTCCGGCTAGGCGAGGCGGCCGTTTTCGAGGCGAGCCACGGCGGCGAGGCGAGCGGCGAGGTCGCGACTGTGCGTCACGACGAGGAGCGCCACGCCTTCGTCGCGGTTGAGGGCGACGAGGAGGTCGCCGAGGGCGCGCGCGGACGCTTCGTCGAGGGAGCCCGTCGGCTCGTCGGCAAGCAACAGCCGCGGACGGTTGATCAGCGCGCGAACGACGGCGGCGCGCTGGGATTCGCCGCCGGAGAGGCGGCCGGGGCGGTGGTCGAGGCGGTCGCCGAGCCCGACGCGCGCCAGCAGCGCGCGGGCGCGGGCTTCGTCCTCGCGGCGTTCGGCGGCGCTGCGGCGCAGAGGCAGAGTCGGAACGAGGACATTCTCAAGAACGGTGCAGGCGGGCAGGAGGAGATGCTGCTGGAAGACAAAGCCGATCGCGCGGCTGCGCAGATCGGAGCGGGCGTTCTCGTCGAGGGCGCCGAGGTCGCGCCCCTCGAAGCAGATCGAACCGGAAGTGGGGACGTCGAGGGCGCCGGCGAGGTTGAGCAACGTGCTTTTGCCGCACCCGGACGGACCGACGACGGCCAGCGACTCGCCGGCGTCGAGGCGCAGCGAGACGCCATCGAGGACGCGCACGGCCGCGGCGTCGCCCGGCTCGCCGTAGCGTTTGCAGACGTTGTCGAATTCCAGCAGGGACATGGCGGCGTCAACCTCCTCCGAATTGGCAGAACGGGCGGATGCGGCAAGCGGGGCATTTCGGGCGGCGGGGCGTGCAGCAGCGCTGGCCGTGAGAGACCAAGCAGGCGTTCCAGGTCGTCCAGACGTCTTCGGGGAGAATGCGCCGCAGCGCCATCTCCGTCTCCAGCGGCGTCTTCGTCTTGACGAGGCCCAGTCGGTTCATGATGCGGTGGACGTGGACGTCCACGCAGATCGCGGGCTTGCCGAAGGCGAGGGCCACGACGAGGTTGGCCGTCTTGCGACCGACGCCGGGCAGTTCGCAGAGCGCCTCGACCGTGTCGGGGATGCGGCCTCCGAAGCGGTCGCGGACGACGTCCGGCATCGCCTTGAGCGCCTTCGCCTTCTGGCGGAAGAATCCAACAGGGTGAACGAGGCGTTCGATCTCGGCGAGCGGGAGGCGGCGGAGATCGTCGAAGTTGCGGACGACGGGGAAGAGCTGGTTGCGGACGACCTGCGAGGTGGTCTGGTCTCGCGTGCGGGCGCTCAGGAGCGTGGCGACGAGAATCTTGAAGGGGTCGCGATCCTGCGCGGCGAGGAAGTCCACGACGGGGGCTGGATTGGCGTGGAATTCCTCCATGAGGATTCGATGGACGTCGCGGATGTCGGCGGGCGTCACTTCGCCGCCTCCCCTCCCCCGTCCTCGGCGCGGCGCGCTTCGCGGGCGCGGGCGAGCACGGGCTCGAAGTTGTCCATGGCCTCCTCGACGAGACCGACAAGGAAGACGTTGTCGGTCGCTCGACGGACTTTCTTCATGCCGATCGTCCCGGCGATGTTCACGTAGGGCGCGTGGACTTTCTGGCTCGAGACCACGAAGGCTCGCCGGGGGACGACGCCTTCGTCCACGAAGATCTGGAAGACCTCCTGGATTTCAGCGGCGTCGAGGTGGAGGCGGTCGGAAAAAACCTCGTTCCAGTACGGGTGGTTGACCTCTTCGGAAAACGCCGAGGCGATTTGCGGGCTGCGGCCGGTCTTGAACTGGATTTCGCCGGTGCCAAAGAAGGAGAGGCGGCAGGGAAAGGGGATGCGCGGATCGTCGGGGCGCGGGTAGTAGGCGACCTCGAGCCAGTCGAGGGCGGAGTTCGCGACGTCGAACTGCGCGTGGGGCAACCGGCCGTCCTTCTGCGCGGTGGAGGCGCAGCCGGCGAGGAGGGCCAGAGCGGAGCAGGCGAGGAGGAATATCGATTTCATGCGGGCATTAAACCACAAACCGGCTCGAAAAGGCAATTGCGTCAATCGCGGATCCATTCCGGGATCCAGGAGTCCGCGCGCTTGAGATCGCGTTCGTTCCGGAAGGCGTCGGGGTCGTGCAAGGCGAGGCGGCGCTTGAAGTCGCGCCCGTGGTTCATGTGGAGCGTGTGGCAGAGTTCATGCACCGCCACGTGGCGCATGAGGCCGGGTGGTAGGAAGAGCAGCGTGGCGCTCAGGGAAATGCGGCCGGAGACGGACCGGCTGCCCCAGACGGTGCGCTGGAAGCCGATGCGGATGTCCCTGGGGCGGGGGATGCCCACCTCGTCCGCGAGGGCGTCGATGTAGCCGGGAAAGAAGGTCTTCGCCTGTTCGCGGACCCATTCCTTGAGGAGCGCGGCAACGGCGTCGCGAGGCGGCGAGGCGGGTTCGAGGCAGTACACGACGAGGGCGCCGGCTCGGCTTGCGGGCTCGCCGAGCACCGCCCGGACCCGCAGCATCGGCGCCTGGATGTAGTGGACGGGCACCTCGCGGCCTGGGCCGCGCAGGGGGATCGTCTCGATGCGGGCGGGCATCTCGCCCGGCTGGGGCGCGGCGAAGAGCGGGAGGTCGGCGTAGGGATTCGGCGGCGAAGAAGCGGAAGCGGATCCGATCTGCGCAAGATGGCGTTCGATCCAGACGCGGCTGCGCTGGACGAAGCGCGCCGCGTCGGCGGACGAAGCGCCGTGCGGGACGACGACCTCGACGCCGTCGCGGTGGATCACGATGCGGACGCGGCGCGCACGCGGGCTGACGCGGAGGCGGTAGGCGATGCCATCTGTCACGTGAGTGCCGCCCATGACGCGTCCCCGGGGGCTAGAGGATCAGGCAGTAGACTTCGCGTCCTTCGGAGACGTCGAAGAGCTCCATGACGTCCCGGTTCGAAAGACGCAGGCATCCATGCGAGGCGGGCTGGCCGAGGAGGTGCTCCTGGTTGGTTCCGTGGATGTAGATGCAGCGGGCCTGGCTGTCGACGTTGCCACCGGCGTTGAGTCCCGGCTCAAGGCCGGCGAGCCAGAGGATGCGGGTGAGCACGTAGTCCTTGCCGCCGTCGCTGCGCCATTCGGAGGGATCGAGGACGACGGGGTCGGGGCGGCGGGAAGTGAACGAGCGGCCGTGGATCTGGTCGCCGCCAATGCGTTCGGCGACTCGGTGCCACCCGAGAGGGGTCTGGTTGGAATCGACCCGGCTGCCGGTCCCGAACTTCGAGGAAGACATCGCGTACTCGTAGGCGAGGCCGGTGGCTTCGATGACGAAAGCGCGCTGGACGCGGGTGTCGGCGACGACGAGAAGGCCGTCGGCGGGCAGGCCGCGGCGGCGGGCTTCGGCGAAGCGGGCGGCGGCGTCCTCGGCGGTCATGGTGAAGCGCTTCGCAGCCGGGGAGGCCGGCGCGGGCGGAATCGGAGGAACGGGTGCGGTATTCATGTCGCCGATGGGCTGGAGCCGGTCGGGGCGGCATCCGGCGAGGAGAAGGGCGGCGGCGACGCAGGCGAGCCGCGAGGCCGCGAGGCGCGCCGCCGGTCTGCGCGGGGGTGTCAAGACCAAGGCGATGCGAGCCCCATGTCGGCGAGTTTGGTTTCGAATTCGCGGATCTCGCGGCCGGGCTTGCCGTCGCGGACGAGGTGGTTCTCGACGGCGTAGGCGCGCGCGGCGTCGCACTCGCCGCGGGCGATGCGACCGAGGAGCTCGCGTTCGTGGCGGGAGAGGACGGAGGCGTCGAGGGTGTAGTCGCAGAAGGCCTTCCAGGCGAAAGGAACCCAGCGGGCGACGATTTCGCGGCCGATGGTCTCGGCGTATTCGCGGATTTCGAGCTGGGCGCCGCCCTCCATGCGCAGAGCGAGGAAGTGGAGGAGGTTGTGGAGGTCGCACTTCCAATACGCCTCGGTGTAGGTGGAGAGCGGGAGGTCCTTGCGGGCCTGCTCGCGGGCGACGCCGCGTTCGATGCGGTCGCGGTAGACCTTGCGACACTCGGCGTGGAGCGCGGTCTCCTCGGCGGAGAGAACCTGGCCCAGGGCGGCATCGACGGGCTCGCCGCTGCCCTGGCGGTTGGTGGAGGACTGCGTGCGCCATTCGCCAGGCGCGGTGGCGTGGGCGGAATCGATCGCGATGGAGTAGCGGGTGGAGTACTCGTTGACGCTGGCGGTGCGGTGGCGGATCCACTGGCGCCAGATGTCCATGGGAACGCGGACGTGGAGCTTCAGCTCGCACATCTCGAAGGGCGTCGTGTGGCGGTGGCGCATCAGGTAGCGCACGAGATGCTCGTCGTCCGAGCCCTTCTTCGTGCCGTCGCCGTAGGAGACTCGGGCGGCTTGGACGATGGCGGCGTCGGAGCCCATGTAGTCGACGGCGCGGACGAAGCCGTCGTCGAGGACCTTGAAAGGCTTGCCGAGAATGGCGTCAAGGGCGGGGGCGGCGATGCGGGCGATCGGGGTGTCGGGTGTTACGGTGTCGGACATGGTCGTATTGAAAAAAAAGGCGGGCGTCTTGGAGGAGACGCCCGCCATGGACGGATGCCGGCGCTGGCTCCGCTGAGGGGAGACGGGCGGCGCTAGAAGGAGAGGACCTTGCCGGGCCAGCTCGGGGCGCCGATGCCCGGGAACGACGAGAAGCCCGTCAGGGAGCGGTCGGGACCGCACGCCTGGGACATGTAGAGCACGACCAAGGTGGCGATGACGAACACGGAGGCGATCGCGAGGATCGGGAAGACGGGATTCATCTTCTTGGGAGGGGGCGCCTGGAAGGCGGAGAAGGCGGAGACTTGCGCGGACTCCTCGGCGCCGCCCTCGGCCGTGATGGTGGGCCCCTGGCCGGCGGAGGCGATGGCCTGGTCGAGCTTGTCCTTCTTAAGCACAAGCGACTTCTTCTTCTTGATCGTCGGCGCTTCGGCGAGGGATTCGGAGCCTTCGGCGGAAGGCGTCTCGCCCGGCGTGGGGACCTTGAGGCGCAACGTGCGCGGCTGACCGGACTCGGCGGGAGCCTGCATGGGCAGGGACACGCGGGAGGTCTGGCTCTTGGCGGCCTTGGCAACATCGGCCGTGAGGTTGGAAGTGATCTTCGAGGTGATCTTCCCGACGGGCGCCGCGGGAATGGCCGCGCCATGTCCGGCGGCTCCGGCGGCGGGGATCTCGTTGAGGGCGGCGTCCAGGAGGATGCGCGCGGTCTTGGCCTTGGCGGCCGCCTCCGGGGTTGGCTGGGTGGAGGGCTTGATCGTGGGCGGCTGGATCGTCTGGGGCCGGACCGGCTTCATGGGCGCCGTCGGAGCGTCGGGGCGGACGCCGACCGACGGATTGATCTGCGTCGGCATGACGGGCTTGAGTCGGATCGTGGCCGTGGTGCTCACGGGACCCAGGGGCTTTCCGGAGGCCGGGCCGGGATCGATGGCGATGGGCTTGGCGGGCGCGGATGCGGCGACAGGAGCGGGAGCGGCGGGAGCAACGGCCGGCGACGCGCCGTCGGCGCCAGAGGCGGGCGGCGTCATCGGCTTGATCGTGATCGGCTTGATGCCGATCGGGCGCGGAATGTTGGTGTTGGTGTCGTCGGCCATGGTGTTCTCCGTTTTGCTAAGATAAATGGAAAATGCGGGCTCGGGTCAGACGGCCAGCACCTCGGCCTCCTTGGCCTTGAGGTCGACATCGATCTTCGCGATCGTCTTGTCGGTGATTTTCTGGATTTTGTCGAGCGTGAGCTTGCCTTCGTCCTCGGAAATGGCGGAGCTCTTCTGGAGCGCCTTGCAGGACTCGTTGGCGTCGCGCCGGACGTTGCGGGCGGAGACGCGGGCCTCCTCGGCCATGCGGCTGGCGACCTTGACCATCTCCTTGCGGCGCTCTTCGCTGAGCTCGGGGACGGGGACGCGGACGACGCGGCCGTCGGAGACGGGCGTGACGCCGATGTTGGCGCCGAGGATGGCGCGCTCGATCTCGCCGAGGACCGAGGGGTCGTAGGGCGTGATGACGACGAGACGAGGCTCGGGGGTGGAGATGTTGGCAAGGTCGCGCATGCGGGTCGGGGCACCGTAGTACGTCACGGTGATGTTTTCGACGAGGGCGGGCGACGCCTTGCCGGTGCGGATGCCGGCGAGCTGGCTCAGAAGGACCTTGACGGTGCTGTCCATCTTGTCCTGCGTGTCTTTGAGAAGCGATTCGGTGGATGTCATGGCGTGTGTGCTCGGTTGGCGTTGTGGATGGATGCCGCGGGGGGCGGCGTCAGTTGGTGACCAAGGTGCCGACGTCTTCGCCCTGGATGGCGCGTTCGAGGCTGTCGTCCTCGAAGAAGTCGAGAACCATGATCGGGATGTCGTTTTCCATGCAGAGGGCGAAGGCGGCGGAGTCCATCACGCGGAGGGACTTGGCGAGCGCTTCGCGGAAGGTGAGGCGCGGAAGCTTCGTCGCCTTGGGGTTTTTCTTGGGATCGTCCGTGTAGATCGCGTCGACCTTCGTCGCCTTGATGAGGATGTTCGCGCCGATCTCGCTGGCGCGCAGCGCGGCCGCCGTGTCCGTGCTGAAATAGGGGTTGCCCGTCCCGGCGGCGAAGATCACGACGCGACCCTTCTCGAGGTGGCGCATCGCCTTGCGGTGAATGAAGGGCTCGGCGACCTCGTGCATCTCGATCGCCGTCTGGACGCGCGTGGGAATGCCCAGTTTTTCAAGGGCGCTCTGGAGCGCGATCGCGTTGATGACGGTGGCCAGCATGCCCATGTAGTCGCCGGCGGATCGGCCGATGCCCAGCCGCTCGCCCAGCGCGCCGCGGAAGATGTTGCCGCCACCCAGCACCACAGCCACTTCCGCGCCCAGATCCCGCGCCGCCTTGATCTTGGCCGACATGCGCGCGACCACCTCGGGGTCGATGCACTGGGATGTGTCCCGGTTCAGCAGCACCTCGCCGCTGAGCTTGAGGAGAATTCTGCGGTATTTGACGCTCATGAATGCCTGGAGTCCGGGAAGGCGGGAGGGATGAAGGGATTTCCGTCCGTTTAAGTTGCGGCTATTGAACCAAATGGACCGCGCGAAGTAAAGCGGATTCTGTCCTCGCCAAAATGCGCGCCACTATGCTACTATCCCGGCCAACAACCCAGGCGCCACCATGAAAATGAAACACGCTTCGTTCCCCCTGTCCCTCTGCGCCGCCTTCGCTCTCGCCGCCGCCCTCCTCCACGCCGGATGCGAGTCCGCCGACGGCACGTCCGTCGAGATCTCCCCCGCCTATTCCGAAGTGACGGCGAAAGGCCAGTCCGTCACCCTCGTCGCGAGCGGCTGGTCCGGCTACGCCTGGAGCCTCGACAACAACGACAACGGCTACCTCACGGAGATCGACGGCAACCACGCGACCTACGTCGTCACCAAAATGCCGGGCACCACGACGACCGTGACCGTCACCGCGACCGGCACGGGCACCGGAGGGGCCTCCTCCGTTTCCAATTCCGTCGGCGTCATCTCC
>CAYVJM010000010.1:19732-19988 GCA_964451695.1 uncultured Lentisphaerales bacterium
TGGCGGAATGACCGCAACGGCTCCCCGCGACGCCATCCCCGCTTCCCTTCCCATGAAGATCAAGCCCCGCACACAGCCCGCCCTCCGACTCGCCGCTCGATTCACGGCCTGCATCGCCTGCCTGCTGCCGCTGGCCGCCACGATCGTCCTCGCCACCCTCTCTCAAGGCTGCGAATCCGCCGAATCCTACGCCGTCGCGTCCGACATCGCGCCCAGCGAGGGCGGCGGCGAGAACCATGGCGGCGACAGCGACACG
>CAYVJM010000010.1:19998-20906 GCA_964451695.1 uncultured Lentisphaerales bacterium
GGCCACCGCCACGCTCCAGAAGACAAGCGGATCCAACACCAGCCAGATCAACTACGTCGACCTCAGCATCACGCCGCGCTCCGGCTACACATACCTGTGGACGGTCTCGGACACATCGCTGGGCCGTCTTTCGCAAAGTTCAGGCGATCGCGTCCAGTACACCGCCTCCTCCTACCCTTCTTCCGGAAGCGCCGTCCAGACCGTCACCGTCATCGGAACCAGCCCCGGCTCTTCGGTTCGCTACCGCGGAACCGCGACAATCACCCATCTGGCCCCGTAAACGCCCCGTTTCCTCTTGAATCCGGCGGCGTTTTCGTCTACGCTTCCACTCTGTCTTGCGGATGTCGCGTGGAGATGTCGAAAGGCGAATGCGGATGAGCGGAACCCGGCTGGCGAAGCCCGAGGCGATGGATCGGCGCGAGTGGCTGCGCCGCTGCGGTCGCTACGCCCTCCTCGGCGCCGCGGCGCTGACCGTCTGGCGCCTGGCCTCCCGCAACCAGATTCCGCTATCCGGCCAGTCCTGCGCGAACGACGGCGTCTGCGGAACGTGCGGTCGGCGCGCATCCTGCGGTCTGCCCGCCGCGCTGTCGCGCCGCCAGGCGCTGGGAGGCCGGTCGTGAACACGCCACCCTCCCCCGCCCCGCCTCCCGGCGACTCGCCGCCCGCCGCCCTGTCTCGCCGCGACTTCCTCAAACGCGGTCTTCAAGCCGTCGCCGTAGCCGCCGTGGGCGCCGTCTCCGGCCGCGCCGCCGGCCGACTGGCCGCCACGCCCAAAACCGTCTGGCAGCTCGACCCCGCCCGCTGCATCCAGTGCGGACGCTGCGAGACGTCGTGCGTTCTCAAGCCCTCCGCCGTCAAGGCCGTCCACGCCTACGCGCTCTGCGGCTACTGCAAGCTCTGCGGCGGCT
>CAYVJM010000011.1:0-19928 GCA_964451695.1 uncultured Lentisphaerales bacterium
AGAGGAGGGTTGCGGTTGCGGCGGTGCCGGTCGACGTCAGCGAACCCGTCAGCCAAGCGGCTGCCGCCGTGACATTTGTGGCTTCGCCGTTTTCGACCGAAGGAGGGAAGTCGCTCTGCGCGGTGTAGAATTCCAACTCCTAGACGCCCGTGTAGTCGCTTGCGCCGTTGTTTGCGGTGATGGTGAACTTGTAGTAGCTATACGGCGTCCGGTTCGTGAATTCGAAGAATCGGGCCTCGTGGTCTCCCCAGCTCGTCTGATTGCTCTGGCTGTCGAGGAGCGTCCAGTTTGTTCCGTCGTTCGATCCTTCCAGCTGGAAGTCCTTCGGATCGCGGGTCGCGTAGTCGTAGCTGGTCAGCCCATAGACCCGGTAGGCGTTGACGACCTTGGCGCCCTCGTTGAACTGGAACTGCACCCAGGAATTCGGGAGTGTGCTTTTGTTCGCCAGCCAGCGGGAGTTGAAATCGGTCAGAGACCCGTCGTCGAAGGCCTTGGTGCCCAGATAGGGGCAAGACTGGTGCAATACGTGATCGTCCCGCCCGTGGGGCTCGTCAAGTCCACAAGCTCCTGGGCCGACGATGGCAATGCGAGCAGAGCCGCCGCCATCAAAGCCAGGGACTTCACCAGAATCCCGTTGTGCATCGTCTGATTCCGCTTCATCTCGTATCCTTTCCCGCCGTCTTGGCGAACAGGTCGATCCGGCCCAAAAACTTAAGACCAAAAATCCGAACGAATGAACACATTTCCATCTTAGGGCACCTCCGACGCACAAGTCAACATAAATCGGCATAAAACTTGAAATGACTCGTTTAATCAAGATTCCGTGAGCAGGATCAAGTGCCCAGGGTTCGGACATCTCCTCTTGATGCGTTTTCGATTACATCGACGCCGACTTGCCGAGGAATCTCGGACGGAAAACCCCGCCCGACAAACCGATTTGGAAACTAACACAATGCTTTTGGACTGACAAGCCTTTCCGCCAGCCGCGCGTCACTCCATCGTCATTCAAGCGTAAACCCGAAGCCGCGAAATCTCGCGCCCGAACATGCCGTGCACACCGCAAGCGAAGCGAGAGCGCCGAGCGATTATTGTAATCTTGAACAGGAATGCAAGATTACAATCGCCGCGTCGTCGACGCCACTCGCGCCGCGCTCAGAGCGGGGCTGCGGCTGTAGCCGGGGTCGCGCGGCGGGTAAGGCGTGATCTTCGAACGCAATGTATTCCTGCAAAATCCGAGCCACGCTCCTGAAACCATTTGCCACACCACGTCGCCTTTTCATGAAGTTTCACGTGTTTCATGGTTCGGCGATTCACCAACACATCGTAACCGCAAAGCGCGCAAAGAACGCAGAGCCATCATGTAATTTGTGACTGGAAACTGGAAACGAGAAACTGAAATAATGGAACAGGAATTCAAAAGTATGCGAGACGGCCGCGGGGCGACTGGGCGATTGCCCCGAGCGCGATGCATTTGGTATGATGCGGACATCATGAGGAACAAATACGGAACTCTGGCGATTGCGGCGGCGGCGATGCTCGTCTGCGGCCATGGCCACGCGAAAACTAACAAGACAATGACAACCGCTTTCGATGAAGCCGATCTGCTCCGGCGGATCGAGTCCCTGGGCGCCGCGCATCCCCGTCTCGGCACCCGCACCAACGCGCTCCCCGCCGATCTCGGCGACCGGCAGGCCTATGTCGACGCGCTCGTGGCGGAGGCGCGCACGTTCGTGCCGCTCCCGGTTCTCGAACGGAAAATGGAAGGCCGCCGGTTGCTCGGCGTCTCGCGCGAGGCGCTGCGCCGCGTCACCACGCTGGCGATCGCCTGGATGCGCACGCGCGACCCCGCGCTGCTCGCCCGCGCCGAGGCCGAAATGCTCGCCGTCTGCGCCTTCTCCGACTGGAATCCGAGCCACTACCTCGACGTCGCCGAGATGAGCCTCGGCGTCGCCCTCGGCTACGACTGGCTCTACGACGTCCTGCCCGCCGACTCGCGCGAGACGATCGCCGACGGTCTCTGGCGGCTGGGGCTCGAGACCGCCCTCGACGACACGCCCTGGTGGGTTCGCGCCCACAACAACTGGGGCCAGGTCTGCCACGCCGGCATGACGGCCGCCGCGCTGGCGCTCGCCGAGCGCCACCCCGAAGCCGCCGCAACCGTCGTCGCGCGCGCCTTCCGCAACCTGCCGCTCTCCATGCAGGCCTACGCGCCCGACGGCGTCTACCCCGAAGGCCCCATGTACTGGGACTACGGCACCTCGTTCAACGTCGCCTTCTTCATCCTCGTCGAATCCGCCCTCGGGACGTCCTACGGCCTCGACGCGCTTCCCGGCTTCGTGGACTCGGCGGACTTCATGCGCCATGCGACAGGGCCAATGGGCCGCTACGACAACTATGCCGACTCCGGCCCGTTCAATCGCAACGAGCCCGCGCTGCTCTGGTTTGCAGACCGCTACGCCGACCGCTTCGGCGGCCGCGCGGGCGGCGCTTTCGACACCGAATGGCGCGCGCTGACCGAGCAGCCCCGCCGCTTCGTGCGCAACCGCATGGCGCCGCTGATCCTGATGTTCGGCCTCCCGTGCGACGGAACGCCGAAAGGCCAGGCGTCCGCCCTTCCCCTCGACTTCCACGGCCGCGGCGACAGCGAAATCGTGACGATGCGCAGCGCCTGGGACAACACAAAGGCGTGGTACGTGGGCATCAAGGCGGGAACGCCCAGCGCCCCGCACGGCCACATGGACGGCGGCGCGTTCATCCTCGAGGCGGACGGCGTGCGGTGGGCCTGCGAAGCGGGCGGCGAAAACTACCACGCGCTGGAAAGCCAGGGCTACAACCTCTGGAACGCCACCCAGGATGGTCTGCGCTGGGGCGTCTTCCGCTACGGCAATTTGAGCCACAATATCCCGGTCGTCAACGGCGAACGCCAGCTCGTCAAGGAACGGGCCGATGTCGTCGCGGCGGATCTGAACGGCGCGAGCCCCGTCGCGACGCTCGATCTGAGCGCCCTCTACGGACGCCCCGCGACGCGCCGCTTCCGCTTCGCCGACCGCCGCGCGCTGGAAATCGTCGACGAGATCGGCGGTCTCAAGGCTGGCGACGTCGTGCACTGGCAGATGCTCACGCAGGCCGCGGCCGAGCCGCGCGGCAGGGTGCTGACCCTGACGCAGGACGGCAAGCGCCTGACGCTCGAGGCCGACGCGGACGTGGTCTGGACCGTGACCGAGGCGACGGCGCTCTACCAGCCGTGGGACACCCCGCAGGAGAACTTCCGCGTCGTGGCGTTCGAGCGCAAGGCCGAGGCGGATGGCGCGATGAAGCACGCCGTCTCCATCCGCTAGCGCGTATTTCTTTGCAAAGAAACGCAGGGGGTGGTACTATGGGGCCTCGATTCCACCTCGTGCGCCCCGCGCGCGTCGCATTGGCCTCTTTGCATCCAGGAACCTCGCGATGAACCCCAACTACTGGAACGACCCGAACTCCCCGGTCCACCCGATCAGCGCCCCAGACTTCTTCCCGGCGGAACGCCTG
The DNA here is from genome assembly GCA_964451695.1 of uncultured Lentisphaerales bacterium. Lineage (GTDB taxonomy): Bacteria > Verrucomicrobiota > Kiritimatiellia > RFP12 > UBA3636 > JAAZAI01. The sequence continues at coordinate 3,529 of CAYVJM010000011.1, forward strand.
CGCGAGTTGCAGCTCCACCGCCTCCAGCGGCTCGTGGAATACGCCTACGAGCGCGTCGCGCTCTTCCGCGCCCGCTGCGACGAGCGCGGCGTGCGCCCCCACCACGTGCGCGCTCTGCGGGACATCGCACTGCTGCCCGCGTTCAGCAAGGCGGATCTGCGCGACACGTACCCATTCGGGCTCTTCGCCGCGCCGATGCGGGACATCGTGCGCTTCCACGCCTCGTCGGGCACCACCGGCAAGCCGATCGTCGTCGGCTACACCCCCAACGACCTCCAGCTCTGGAGCGAGGCTGTCCAGCGCTGCCTGGCCGCCTGCGGCCTCGGCGCCGGCGACATTCTCCAGAACGCCTACGGCTACGGGCTCTTCACCGGCGGGCTCGGTCTCCATCAGGGCGCCACGGACCTCGGCCTCGCCGTTCTCCCCGTCTCCGGCGGCAACACGGATCGGCAGATCATGCTAATGCGGGACTTCGGTGTCACGGCCATCTCCTGCACGCCGAGCTACTTCCTCCATCTCATCGAAGCGGCCCGGCAGCAGGGGGTGGATCTCAAGGACCTTCCGCTGAAAGTGGGCGTCTTCGGGGCCGAGCCGTGGACTGACGAGATGCGCCTGCGCATCGAGGCGGAAGCCGGCATCGAAGCGTTCGACATCTACGGTCTCACCGAAATCTGCGGTCCGGGCGTCGGCATCGAATGCCGTCACCACTGCGGTCTGCACATCCTCGAAGACCATTTTTATCCGGAGATCGTGGATCCCGAGACGCTCGAGCCGCGCCCGGACGGCGAGGAGGGCGAGCTGCTCTTCACCACGCTCACGAAGCAGGGCATGCCGATGATCCGCTACCGCACGCGCGACCTTTCGGTGATCGATCCCGAGCCGTGCCGCTGCGGCCGTCAGATCCGCCGCATCCGCCGCATCAAGGCGCGCACGGACGACATGCTCATCATCCGCGGCGTCAACGTCTTCCCCTCCCAGATCGAGGCCGGACTGCTCGCCCTCTCCGCCGCGCTGCCGCACTACGCGATCATCGTCTCCCGCGTGGACAACCTCGACCAGCTCGAAGTCCAGGTCGAAATCCCGCGCGAGAAGTTCAGCGACCGCGTCGGCGAGATCGAACGGCTCCGCTTCCAGATCGCCGAATCCATCCACCGGATCATCAACGTGGCCGTCAAGGTCACGCTCGTCGAGCCCAACACGCTGCCGCGCAGCGAAGGCAAGGCGAAGCGCGTCACGGATCTGCGGCCGAGATAACCCTTGCGGGCAAGGGACTGCCCGCAAGAAGAGTGTAAAACCTTCGGGAAGGCCCTTGCGAAGCTTTTTACCCTCTCCCTGCGCCCAGTCTCCAGGGCGCAGGCGGTTCGACAAAGCTCTCAGGACAAATCTCGCGACAAAGTTTCCCCAGCCCACACACTCACGCACCCACACACTTTCTCCCCACTCCCACACTCACGCACTCACGCGCTCTCGCACTCACGTACTCCCAGGAGCCATCATGAAAATTCAGCAGCTCGCCGTCTTTCTCCAGAACAAGCCCGGCCATCTCGGCGGCATTTGCAGAACGCTTGCCGACAACGGGATCAACATCGTGACTCTCTCGCTGGCCGACACGCAGCAGTTCGGCATTCTCCGGCTCATCGTCAAGGACTGGCAGCTCGCGGCCAAGAAGCTCGAAGAGGCCGGCTACCTCGTCCAGATCCGCGAAGTCGTCGCCGTCGAGGTCGAGGATCGTCCGGGCGGGATGCGCGACGTTCTGGAGATCGTCGGCACCGCCGGCGTCAACATCGAATACGTCTACGCCTTCACGTTCCACAAGAGCGGCCGCGCCGTCCTCGTCTTCCGCTTCGACGACCCGGACAAGGCGCTCGCGACCTTGAAAGCCTCCGGATGCAACGTCCTCGGCGACATCGACATCTTCGAGTAGCCCCTAGTATATGAACACGAAGCCGCTCATCGAAAACGCCTTCTGGCAGAAGGAGGAGGAGTGCATGCCGCGCGACGAGCTGCGCGCCCTCCAGCTCCAGAAGCTCCGATCCCTCGTCGCCCGCGTCTACGCGAGCGTCCCCGCCTACACGGAAGCCCTCGACAAGGCCGGCGTGAAGCCCGACGACATCTGCTCGCTCGACGACATCCGCCGCCTCCCCTTCACGACGAAGGCGGATCTGCGCGACCACTACCCGCTCGGCTACCTCGCCATCCCCCGCCGCGAAGTCGCGCGTTTCCACGGCTCCTCGGGCTCCACCGGCAAGCCTACGTTCGTCGCCTATTCGAAGTCGGACATGGTCCACTGGGCGGATCTCTGCGCCCGCTTCCTCTACTCCGGCGGTCTGCGGGCGAGCATGACGGCGCAGGTCGCCTTCGGCTACGGCCTCTTCACCGGCGGCTTCGGCCTCCACCAAGGCATCGAGCGCATCGGCGCCGCCGTGCTGCCCGCCTCCAGCGGCAACACGGCCCGCCAGCTCGTCCTGCTCCAGGACATGCGCCCGGACTACCTGATCTGCACGCCCTCCTACGCCCTGCACCTCGCCGACGGCATCCAATCGGGCGCCATCGACCGGTCTTCGCTCAATCTGAAGGGCATGTTCCTCGGCTCCGAGCCCTGGACCGAGAACATGCGTCGCCGGATGGAGGAGGGCCTCGGCATCTACGTCGAGAACAACTACGGTCTCAGCGAAATCCAGGGGCCCGGCGTCTCCGGCGAATGCGCCTACCGCAACGGCATGCACGTCGCGGAGGACCACTTCATCGTCGAGTGCGTCAATCCCGAGACGCTCGAACCCGTCGCTGAGGGCGAGCCGGGCGAACTCGTCTTCACGACGCTCAACAAGGAGGCGTTCCCGCTGCTCCGCTACCGCACGCGCGACATCTCCGCGCTCCACGCCGAGCCCTGCCCCTGCGGCCGCACCTCGGTGCGAATGGACCGCATCACCGGGCGCACGGACGACATGCTCATCATCCGCGGCGTCAACGTCTATCCCTCCCAGATTGAGACGGCGCTGCTCGCCATCCCCGAGGCCTCGCCGCACTACATGATCGAAGTCACGCGCCCGACCACGCTGGACGAGGTGACCGTCCATGTCGAGCTGCGCCCGGGCGGCATGGCCGACTCGATCTCCGAGCTCAACGCGATCCGCGACCGCATCGTCTCCAAGATCTCCGGCATCACAGGTCTTCACATGCGGGTCTTCCTCGAACAGCCCAACACCCTCGAACGCTTCGAGGGCAAATCGAAACGCGTCAAGGATCTCCGCGTCCTGTAGGGGCGGACACGCTTTCGCCCCGCACCCCATCCCCCACTCGACATGAGCGCATTCAACGGCCTCGGGCTCCACCTCGGCAACCTCTCCCGCCTCTCCACCGCGCAGACGCGCTCCTGCTCGCCTGAAAATCCGACGGGCGCCAAAGGCCAGGGCGGTCGCCATGTCGATCCCGCCCACGGCCCGTCCCGCGATCTCGGCACCGGCTGGAAGGTGCGCCCGTGCGTCGCCATCAAGCCCGGAGAGACGCACGTCCTCGCGGACGTCGACGGCCCCGGCGCGATTCAGCAGATCTGGATGACCCCCACCGGCAACTACCGCTTCTCCATCCTCCGGTTCTACTGGGACGACGAGGCGACGCCCTCCGTCGAAGTGCCCGTCGGCGACTTCTTCGCGAGCGCCTACACGAACTTCAACACATTCCGGCCCCTCGTCTCGCTGCCGGTCTGCGTCAACCCCGGCAACGCCTTCAACTGCTACTGGGAGATGCCCTTCCGCCGCCATTGCCGGATCACGATGGAGAACATCGGCTTCGAGGCGATGACGCTCTTCTACCAGGTCAACTACACGCTGACCGACGTTCCTGCGGACGCCGCCTACTTCCACGCCCAGTTCCGCCGCGCGAATCCCCTGCCCTGCAAGGACGTCTATACGATCCTCGACGGCGTCCGAGGCAACGGCCACTTCGTGGGGACCTACATGGCCTGGCAGGTCAACAACAACGGCTGGTGGGGCGAGGGCGAGATCAAGTTCTACCTCGACGGCGACCTCCCCGGGGGCGTCGTCGGCCGCAACGTCAAGGAACATGGCGGCGACCACTTCCCCACAATCTGCGGCACGGGCACCGAGGACTATTTCTGCGGTTCCTACAACTTCGAGAACAAGGCGACGAAGCAGTACCAGGAATTCTGCACGCCCTACTCCGGCGTTCCCCATGTCGCCCGCCCCGACGGTCTCTACCAGGCCAACACGCGCTTCAGCCTCTACCGATGGCACGTCCTCGACCCCATCCGCTTCCAGAGCGACTTCGCCGCGACGATCCAGGCCCTCGGCTGGCGCACGGGCGGCCGCTACCTGCCGGAACAGGACGACATCGCCTCCACCGCCTTCTGGTACCAGGCCGACCCGCACGCCCCCTTCCCCGCTCTGCCCTGCCGCGACGCGCTGGAGATCGTCTAGCCCCCATGACCCCTGAGATCGAGGCGCGCGCGCGCCACTTCGTCGAAAACGAACGGCAGTTCCACCTGGGCTTTCTGCCCACCGAGCAATCCAATCCGAAGACCCGGCACCTCGACCGCGCCTTCGCCGCCGCCGCCGCCGATGGCGTGCGCCTGTTGCTCTCCGTAGACCGCGACATCGTCCCGATGGCGCGCCGCGTCTTGGCCTCCGCGCCCTTCCAGGCGCTTGAAAACGCTCTCTTCGCCTCCCTCGCCGGCGGCGGTCGCGTCGTCTTCTCCGGCTGCGGCGCCACCGGACGGCTGAGCATCCTGCTCGAATCCATCTGGCGCCAGTCACTGCGCGACCTGGCCGCGGCCCGCCCCGATCTCGCCGACCGCCTCGCCCCGCTCCAGGATCGCGTGCTGAGCATCATGACCGGCGGCGACTACGCGCTCGTCAAGTCGGTCGAATCATTCGAGGACTACGAAGTCTTCGGCCGACGCCAAGCGGCCGACATGGGCCTCGGCCCCGGCGACACGCTGGTCGGCACCACCGAAGGCGGCGAGACCTCCTCCGTCATCGGCACCGTCGAAGCGGCCGCCGAGCGCGGGGCCGCCGTCTTCCTGCTTTTCAACAACCCCGCCGACATCCTCGCGGCGCGTCTCGAACGCTGCCGCCGCGTCCTGGCCAACCCGCGCGTCACCGCCATCGATCTCTTCTGCGGCCCCATGGCCGTGGCGGGGTCCACGCGCATGCAGGCCACCACCGCCGAGCAACTCGTCGCCGGCGCCGCCCTTGAACGCGCCCTCGTGCGCGTGATCGGCCAGGGCGCGGGGTGCAGGGTTCAGGGCGCAGGAACCCGGGGTCAGGGTTCAGGGACTCATACCGCTTTGTCGCGAGCTTCGTCGAACCGGCAAGAGGCTGCCAGAGCCTCTGCGCAGCCTCCCGTCGCCGCGCTGCCGGACTACGCCGACGCCTTCGAGGCCGTGCTGGACGCCCTGACGGCAGACGGCGCCGTCGCCGCGATGGCGGCGCACATCGAATTCGAAGAGGCGCTCTACCGCGCGGGCGGTCTCGCGACTTACTACGCCGACCGCGCGATCCTCGACATTTTCACGGACACGACCGAGCGCACCCCGACGTTCATGATTCCGCCGTTCCGGAAAACGGACGACGCGGTTTCGCCACCGTCCTGGGCCTATGCGAAGCACCTCCGTCTGCCCGCCTCGGCGGCGTGGGAGGGGGCGCTGCTGCGTCCGCCCCGCTGCCTGGCGTGGACGCCCGCCGACTACCGCGCAATGGGCGCGCCGGAGGCGCTCTGCGCGGCCCCCCCGGCGATCGGTCCGTCAGAGCTGGCCAAGTTCGCGATCGGCTGCGAAGACGACGCCTCGCGGCTTTCGCCGCGCGGCAGCGCCGCAGTGCTCGTGCTGCTGGGCCGCGAAGCAACGGGGCCGGAGGCCGCGCGCCTGCGCGCGGCTTTCGCCGCGGCGGCGGCGCCCTACGGCGCGCGCCGCGAGCTGGTTCTCGGCGGCGCCGCGGATCCGGCGCTGCCGCATCAGATCGCCGTGCCGCCCCGCCCCTCGCCGCTCGATCTCATGGCGCGCCTCGCCGCCAAGCTCGCCCTCAACACGATCTCCACCGGCACGATGGTGCGCATGGGCCGCGTCGCCGGCAACTGGATGAGCCACGTCTCCGTGTCGAACAAGAAGCTCCTCGACCGCGGCATCCGCCTCGTGGCCGAACTCCGCGGTCTCGAATACGCCCAGGCCGCCCGCGAAATTTTCGCGGCCCTCGACGAAGCCGAACACGCTCCTCCCGGGGCCCCGCGCATCTCTCCCGTCCAGCGCTGCCTCGCCGCCACCCGCCGACTTGAGCTGGACGCGACCGGCCTCGAACGCCGTGGACGGGGCGCCTCAGCCCCGCGGGGCCAGCGCGCCGAGTCCGGGGAATAGCCGGTCGCCGACGGCGAGCTTCTTCGCATAGCCGTTGGCGAAGTCCTGCCCCGACATCGGGCGCGGCTTGCCCTCCGGCAGCACCTCCAGCAGCCTCAGCGCCAGGCCGTCGCCGGTGGCGACCAGCGGGCCGCGCTTCATGGCCAGCAGCGTTCCCGGCGCGGGGAGACCGGCCTCCGGCGCGGGTGCAGGGAGCGCTTCGACGGCGGCCCGGAGGATCTTGAGCAAGGCGCCCGGCGTCGCGCAGGCGTCGCCGGAGCTGGCGGGCAGAAACGTGTGGCAGCAGGGCTTGGGATTGAACGCGCGAATCCGGCGCTCGATCGCGGCGGCCGGATCCGACCATTCGATCAGAGCCTGCTCCTTGGCGATTTTCGGGGCGTAGGTGGCCAGCGAACCATCCTGCGGCACCCGCACCACCGTACCGGCGTCAAGGCCGCGCAGAACGTCGAGCATCAGATCGGCGCCCGACTTGACGAGATCGAGCGACAGCGTGCCCGTCGTGTCATCGGCGTGGATCTCGCGACGAACGATCCCGAGAATGTCGCCCGTGTCCATCCCGGCGTCCATCATCATCGCCGTGACGCCCGTCTCGCGGTCGCCCAGGAGCAGCGCATGCTGGATGGGCGAGGCGCCGCGATGGCGCGGGAGGATGGAGACGTGGAGGTTCACGCAGCCCAGCCGCGGCATCGCGAGCAGCGTCTTGCCGAGAAACTGTCCGTACGCCATGACGACGATCGCATCGGGCGCGATCTGGCGCAACGTGCCGAGGAAGGCCGGCTCGTTGACCTTTTCCGGCGAGAAGACGGGTTTGCAGTGCATGAGGGCGAGCTCCTTCACGGGACCCGGCAGCACCTGCATGCGGCGGCCGCGCTCGCGATCGGGCTGCGTGACGACGGCCGCCACGTCGATGTCCGGCGCATGGATGAGCGCGGTCAGAAACGTGCACGACAATGTGTCTGAGCCCATGAAGACGACTCGGAGCCTGTGTGTTGGCGGCGTGATGGCGGCGGCACCTCGGCAGGGCGGAAGCGCCCTCTTGCAAATGAAACGGCCGTCATGTTAGCCGCAACCGGCGCGCCTGTCCACGAAAAACAACCCGAATCCGAGTTTTCGATTGCAAAACACCGAGGAAAAGCGCAGTATGAAGCTCGCAAGTTTGTTGGAAACGAGGATGGACATGGTCAACATCGATTGGACGAATCTGGGCTTCAAGTACATGGACACCGCCGGTCACGTCGAGTACGTGTACCGCGACGGCAAGTGGAGCGCCGGCGCCTGGGTCCAGGAGCCGCACCTGAGCATGCACATCGCCGCGACCTGCCTGCACTACGGGCAGGAGGCGTTCGAGGGGCTCAAGGCGTTTCGCTGCAAAGACGGCGCCGTGCGGATCTTCCGGCCGGCGGACAACGCGAGGCGCATGTTCAACACCGCGCGCCGCACCTGCATGGCACCGGTTCCCGAGGCGCTCTTCGTGGAGGCGGTCAAGCGCGCGGTCAAGGGCAACGAGGCCTACATCCCGCCCTACGGAACGGGCGGGTCGCTCTACATCCGACCGCTCCTCATCGGCACGGGCGCGCAGATCGGCGTCGCCCCCGCCTCGGAATACACGTTCCTCGTGCTCGTGATCCCGGCCGGGGAGTACTACAAGGGCGGGCTCAAGCCGGTGAAGTCCATCATCATCGACGACTACGACCGCGCGGCGCCCCTCGGCATGGGCGATGTGAAGGTCGGCGGCAACTACGCGGCCAGCATCTACGCCCATGAGCAGGCGAAGCACGCGGGTTTCCCCGTGGAACTCTACCTCGACGCGAAGACCCACACGTACGTGGAGGAGTTCGCCACATCGAACTTCATCGGCATCAAGCCCGACGGCACGTATGTGACGCCGGACTCGCGTTCGGTGCTCCCGAGCGTGACGAACGACACGCTGCGCCAGCTCGCGCAAGACTTCGGCATGAAGGTCGAGACGCGGCCCGTCCCGTTCGACGAGCTATCCTCCTTCTCCGAAATCGCGGCTTGCGGAACGGCCGTCGTCGTGACTCCGGTCTACGAGATCGTCCGGGGATCGACCGTCATCCACGTCGGCTCCCCCGACCGCTGCGGTCCCGTCGTCCAGAAGCTCTTCGACGCCGTGCAGGACATCCAGTACGGCCGCCGGCCCGACACCCATGGCTGGTGCGTCCCCCTCGACTAAGCAGCGCCTCGGGCGACCGGGACGGTTTCATGGATTGCTTCGCTTCTTGACCTGCTCGAGGAGGCGCCGTTTCTGATCGTCGGGCAGGTCGCTCCCGGCGATCCAGACCCCGGCGGATTCCGGATTGGAGTTGATCCAGTTCTGGGCGATGTTCTGCGTGGCGCGGGCACGGAGCTTGTCGTCGCCGATCATGGCGACGAACTGGACGGCTTGCTCGGGATACTGCCAGGTGATCGCGTCGACGTAGCGCTGGACGATCCCGTCGCGGGAGGCGTCCTTGGGCAGCGCGCCGATCCAGGCGCCCGCGCCTGCGGGATCGACCTGGCCCCAGCGCTGGACGACCGGGATCAACGCCTGGTTGCGGGCATCGCCCGTGAAGGTTGCGGCCCAGGCGGCGGCGGCGGCGGGATCCATCTCGGCCCAGCGCGAGGCGACGGCCACGGCCGCCTTCGCCTGGCCTTCGCCCGACGGTTGATCGGCGACAAAGTTCGCGGCGGCCAGCGGATCGTCCTGCGCCATGCCGGACACGACGCCCTGGAGGGCGGCGGACTTGTCGGCGCCCTCGGGCAATTTCCTGAACCACGCGAGCGCGCCGGCCGGATCGTCCTCGACCCAGTTGCGGGCCGCCTGGCCGAGGAGGTTGTTGCGAAAGGCACCGGCCTGGAGATTGTCGGCGTAGCGAAGCGCGTCGACCGGCGACGCCTCGGCCCATTGCATCGCGATGGACTCGATCGCGTCGCGACGGGACTTTCCGTCGGGCAGATCCTCGGCCCACGCGAGGGCGGTGACAGGGTCGGAATTGCCCCAGCGCCCGGCCAGGTTCCGGATGAAGTCGTCGCGTCCGCTGCCTGTCGGCAGCGTCTCGGCGAAATCAGCGGCGGCGAAGGGATCGTTCTGGGCGAGGTTCCAGCTCGCGCTGGAGAGGGCGTTGCGCTTAGCCTGACCCTCGGGGAGCGTGGCGATCCAGTCGAGGGCCGCCTGGGAGTCGTACTGCGCAAGGCCGCCGGCGAGCTGGCTGGCGAGGCCCTGGAAGACGGTCGTGCCGGGCGGGATGAGGGTCGCGAGGCGGATGGCCTCCCGGGGGTTTGAATAGGCGAGGCTGTTGATTGCGCTCTGGACGATCCGGTCGCGGGAAACGTCGTCCGGCAACGACTCGACGTACGCCGCGGCACCGTCCGGATCCTGCTGCATCCAGGCGTTGACGACGTTGCCGAGCAGGGCGTTGCGGTTCGCGCCGGCGGGCAGGCCGCCGACGAATTCGAGCGCGGACTGGGGATTTTCGCTGGCGAGCTGGGAGACGATGTTTTGCAACGCTCTTTTCTTTGTCTGGCCTTCCGGCATCTGGCGGGCGCATTCCAGCGCCGCCGTCGCGTCGCGCTGCGCCCAGGAGGCCATGACGGCGTTGACGATGTCGCGGCGGTCGGAGGCCGTGCCGGCAGTCTCGGCCCAGGCGAGCGCCGCTTGGGGATCCGTCATCGCCCAGGTGCTCGCGATGTGCCTCAACGCCTGGCCGCGGGCCTCGGAGCGGGGGATCTGCTCCGCCAGCCGCGTTGCGGCGAGGGGGTCCTTCGCGGCGAGCGTGCCGAGAAGCGAAGAGCCGACCCAATTCCAGCGCTGCCAGTTGCTCTTGCCCAGCGCAAGGACGAGCTGGAAGGCCTTCTCGGGCTCTTCGACGCCGTAAGCGGAGACAATCGACCTCAAGGCCTCGTCGCGGAACGGAGTGTCCGGGAGCTGGCGCGCCCATTCGAGGGCGGCGGTGGGGTTCTCCTTCGCCCAGACGGTGGAGATCTGGTTGAGGGCCTGTTCGCGCTCGCGCCGGTTCTTCAAGCCACTGGCGATGGCGAGAGCTCCTTGGATGTCGGTTTCGGCGAGCTTGCCGAGAAGGTACTGCCGCCCCCCCCCCTGGATGAAGCGGTCGAGGTTCTTCTCCGCGAAGGCCAGGAGCCGCGGAATGTCCCGCGGTTCGACCGAGGTCAGCAGCTCGAGCCATTGCGCCCCCCCTTCGTGGAAGGCGTGGCGGTTCCCGGCCGCCTTGCGATTGATTTCAAGCAGCTTGTCCTCGATCTCGCCGATGGAGAGGCGGAGCGGAGGCGTTTCGAGAGCGGGCGCGGAGACCTCGCCCTTCGGCTTCGCGGGGACCGGCCGCGCGGCGGCGTCCACGCTGACGGAACGGGGCGCGGCATCGGCGCCGGACGTCGCGCCAACCGTCGTCTGGGAAGGAAACGAAGCCCGATCCTGCCGAAGGCCCATCCAGTACCCGGCCGGGAAGGCGACGGCGACGGCGGCGATGACAAAGGCGAGTTCGCGTTTCATTTCCCGCAAACCATACTGCAATGCCACCCGCGAGGCAAGACGAAACGGACAGGTAAAACCGATTGCACCCCGCCCGCGTTCATGCTAGAGTTGTGCTCCAAGTCTGAATGCGAGGGCGGGACCCTCCACGTGCAACCTGGCACTCGAGCATGAACACTTTGAGCAGCGCATTCCATCTGGCCAACGGCATCGCCATCCCGGCCATCGGGTTCGGCACCTGGCAGATTCCAGACGGCCCCGACGCGGTTCGCGCCGTCGGCACGGCGCTGCGCCTCGGCTACCGCCACGTCGACACCGCCGCGATCTACGGCAACGAAGCGTCCGTCGGCGCCGCCGTTCGCGAATCCGGCATTCCCCGCACCGAGCTGTTCATCACCAGCAAGCTCTGGAACAGCGCGAAGACATTCGACCTGGCGACGCAGGCGTTCGAGGAGACGATGGCGAAGCTCGGTCTCGACGTCCTCGACCTCTATCTGCTCCACTGGCCCTCGGTCGCGAAGATCGACGCCGACTGGGTTCACACGAACCGGGAGAAGTGGCGCGCGCTGGAGCGCCTCCACCGCGACGGCCGCATCCGCGCGATCGGCGTGAGCAACTTCCGCACCCACCACCTGCGTCCGCTGCTCGACACGGCCGACATCGCGCCGATGGTCGACCAGCTCGAGATCCACCCCGGCTTCGCCCAGGAGGAAACTGTCGCGTTCTGCCAGGCGAACGGCATCCTTCCGCAGGCGTGGAGCCCCCTGGCTTGCGGCAAGGCCCTTGCGCTGCCCGCAGTCCAGGCCATCGCCACGCGGCTCGGCCGCACCCCTGCCCAGGTCTGCATGCGCTGGTGCCTCCAGAACGGCGTCCTGCCCATCACCAAGACCACCTCCGAGGCGCGCATGCGCGAAAACGCGGACGTGGACGGCTTCACGCTCACGGACGACGACCTCCGCGCGCTCGCCGCGCTGCCGCCCTGCGGCGCCTGCCTCGACCCCGACACGCGCAACTTCTGATCTCCCCCACCTCACGCACTCCACCCTCACGCTCTCACGCACGCCCACCCATGAAAATCATCCGTCTCAAGGCCAACCATCTGATCACCCCCATCGGCAACAACCTCGACGCCCTGTCGCTCTCCTGGGTGGTCGCAGGCTCCACCGCGCCCCGCCAGAAAAACGCCCGCGTCGAAATCGCCCTCGACCGCGCGTTCCGCAAGCCGGTCTTCGACAGCGGCGTCCGCGTGGACATCGACTCGGTCGCCTTCAACCCGGACATCGCGCTCGCTCCCCGCACCCGCTACTTCTGGCGCGTCTCGGTGGTTTCGACGAAAAACGAGAAGGCCTCCGCCGTCTCGACATTCGAAACCGGCAAGCGCGGCGAGGCGTGGGAAGGTCGCTGGATCACGGCGCCCTTCGGCGACGGCAGCGCGCCCTTCTTCGCGCGCAAGACGTTCACCGTCGAGAATCCGGCCGACGTCCGCGTCTACTGCGCCGCGCTCGGCGTCTTCCAGATCGAGGTCAACGGCCAGGCGGCGACGGACGAGGTGATGCTGCCCGGCTACCACTCCTACACGAAGCAGATCCAGATCCAGACCTTCGACATCGCCCGGTTCCTGCGCCCCGGCGAGAACACCATCGCCTTCCACGTCGGCTGGGGCTGGTACCGCAGCAGCCTGGGCTGGGGTACCTCGGGCCCCTTCGGTCCGACGATCGGACTCCTCTGCGAAGTGCGCGCCAAGTCCCGCGACCGGGACGCCCTGCTCGCGGCCTCCGACGCTTCGTGGCTCTGCGCCCCCTCCCCCGTCCTGCGCACCGAGATCTACTACGGCGAGGACGTCGACGCCCGGCGCGAGATCGCCGGCTGGTCGACGAACGCCTGCGTCGAGGGGGACTGGGCGGCCGCACGCGAATTCACCCCGCAGGACGGCGCCGCGGGCCCGCTCGCCGACCGCTTCTCGCCACCCATCCGCATCCACGAAGTGCTGTCGCCCGAGGTGCTCAAGACCCCGGCCGGCGAGACCGTCCTCGACTTCAAGCAGGAGATCACCGGCTGGGTCGAGGTCGTCAACCGCGCGCCCGCCGGCGCCACCTGGCGCTTCCAGGTCGGCGAAATCCTCCAGAAGGGCAACTTCTACCGCGACAACCTCCGCGCCGCCCAGGCCCAATTCACCTACACCTCCGGCGGCCGAGTCGGATCCGTCCGCCCCTGCTTCACCTTCTACGGCTTCCGCTACGTCAAGCTCGAGGGGTTCCCCGAGACCGTGGATCCCTCGGACTTCAAGGCGCTCGTCATCCACTCCGACCTGGAGCGAACCGGCTCGATCGAGACGTCGAACCCCCTCGTCAACCGCCTCTTCCTCAACGCGCTCTGGGGGCAGAAGGGCAACTTCCTCGACGTTCCCACGGACTGCCCGCAGCGCGACGAACGCCTGGGTTGGACGGGCGATGCGCAAGTCTTCGCGGGCACCGCGTGCTTCAACATGGACTGCGCGGCGTTCTACACGAAGTACATGAACGACCTCCTCCTCGAACAGCCCGTGTTCGACGGCGGCGTGCCCTACACCGTCCCCGCGCTCATGGCCTGGATCACGAAGCGCGAAGGCCACAGCTCCTGCGCCTGGGGCGACGTCGCCACCGTGCTGCCCTGGACGGTCTACACCTACTTCGGCGACGCCTCGCTGCTGCGCCGCCAATACCCCGCCATGAAGGAGTGGGTGCGCTACATCAAGCGGCAGGACGACGAGCACGGCGGCGTCGGCCTCTGGCAGTCGGGATTCCACTTCGCCGACTGGCTGGCTCTCGACAACTACAAGAACCCCAAGGACTGCATCGGCGCCACCGCCCCGCACTACGTCGCCTCGGCCTACTACGCCCGCTCCGTCGAACTGACGCTCAAGGCCGCCGAGGCCCTGGGCGAGAAAAAGGACGCCGCCGTCTACGCCAAGCTGCTCAAGAAGATCAAGGCCGCCTTCCTCAAGGAATACTTCACCCCGGCCGGTCGCTGCGCCATCGACACGCAGACCGCGTACGCGCTGGCCCTCCACTTCGATCTCGTCCCCGAATCGTTCCGCCCCCGAATCGTCGCCGCGCTCGTCAAGAAGATCGAGGACAACGACAAGGCCCTCGCCACCGGATTCGTCGGCACCCCGATCCTCTGCCGCGTCCTCTCGGACAACGGTCATTCCGATCTCGCCCACGCGCTGCTGCTGCGCGAGAAGTTCCCGAGCTGGATCTACGAGATCAAGCTCGGGGCCACGACGATCTGGGAGCGCTGGAATTCGCTGCTCGAGGACGGCACGTGCAGCGACACGGGCATGAACAGCATGAACCACTACGCCTACGGCTCGATCGTGGAGTGGATGTACCGCAACCTCGCGGGGCTGCGCCCTTGCGAAGGCGCGCCGGGCTTCCGCCGCGCACGGATCCAGCCCGACCTGCCGCGCTCGTTCGACTGGGTGAAAATGCGCTTCGATTCGCCCGTCGGCGAATACCGCGTGGCGTGGCGCCGCACGGCCAAGACCGTGTCCTTCGCCATCTCGGTGCCCTTCGGCGCCGAGGCGGAAATCGTGCTGCCCAATGCGCCCGGCAAGGTCAAGATGAACGGAAATCTCGTCGCCGCGAAGGGGATCGTCCTGCGCGCTGGCGCCGCGGCGTTCAGCTACGTCCCCGTCGCGTAACCGTCAGGCGGCTCGGAGCCGACTTCGATCGCGCCTACCGTCCGTAGGGACGGCTGCCGGGAGGCGGCCAGCTCACCGGGCCACGGAGCCCCGGGTTCCGCGCCGGCAGGGGAGTGGAAGTCGCCGGAGGCGTTTCGCCTGGATTCGGCGGCGCCACGGGCGCCGAGACGCCACGCTGGCCTCGCGCCGCCTCGACGCGGGGGCGGGAGACGGCGACGGCGTACAGACGGGCGCGTTCGGGATCGTAGCCGAACTGGACGCGGAGCGCTTCGGAAAGCTGCTCGAAGGGCAGTTTCGCCACACCCCTGCAGTGGCGGATCGTGATGCCGTCCGGCTCGACCAGCGTGATCCGGCACCCCTCGAAACGTTCGCCGTCCAGCGTCTCGATGGCGGTGATTTCGACCGGCCTGGCCTCGACCGTGGCTTCGACGACGACAAGGGCGCCTTCCTCGACGGCATCGCCAGAGGCGGCCTCGACGACCGTCTCGTCCGTCGTCCGCGGCGGAAACTCGGGGATGGGCGCCTCAGCCCCCCCATCGGCGGCATCCGGGGTTGACGCGACGTCGGCGGATGCCTCCGCCATTCCGGCATCGCCGGACTCGGAAAGCGCGGGCTGCGCCGCAACACCGGCATCCTGCACCGGGCTCTCGCGAGCCGGATTCGCAGGCCGTGGCCCCGGGGCGGCTTCGTCGATGTCGAACCGCGCCTCAAGCCGCTCCTGCAAGCCGCCCGCCCGTTCCAGCCGGTCGCGCAGCGCCCCCCCGATCAGCCAGCCGACGAGGATGGCGACGAGCACGCCCAACACGAGCGGCACCCATCTCGGCGAGGCCGTCGGCGCGCCGCGGTCTTCAACCCGCGATGGCCGTGGCGGCGCATAGCCCAGGTACTCCTGGCAATGCTTGCACTTGCGGGCCACGGCGAGAATCTCTTCGCCGCAATAAGGACAAGCCTTGTGGGCCGGAGGCGAGGCTCCGACCGGCCCCGGCGCGGGACCGGCAGAGGGCCGAGGCGAAGTCGGATTGGCATCCGTTCGGATCAGAACGACCGTCTTCGTGCACTGCGGACAGAGGGAGACCTGGCCCTCCATCGCCGATGCGGCCTGGATGCGCCATGCACAATGCGGACAAACCACGGTGAACTCGTCCATCTCGCACCTCCTTTGCTACACCCGGTTCTTCGGCCCTCATCCTCTCACGCACTCGCGATCTCGCTCACTCGCGCCTTCGCGACTCACGCACTCGCGCCTTCGGCCTTGGCCTCCAGCGCGGCGTTGATCGCCTGCAGGTAGGCCAGGATCGAGGCTTCGACGATGTCGGTTGAAATGCCGCTGCCGTGGTAGGCGCGGTCTTCGAAGCGCACCCGCACGTTGGCCTTGCACTGGGCGTCCACGCCCTCCGTGACGGCGGAGAGCTGGAAGTCCTCGAGTTTGCATTGGATCTTCAGAATGTCGCAGATCGCGCTGAAGGAGGCGTTCACCGGGCCGTCGCCGGCCGCGACCTTTTCGACGAGGTCGCCGCCGACCTGCAGCCGCACGGTGCTCACCGGCGTAATCGCGTTGCTCGCGATCACGCTGAAGCGGTCAAGGCGCGCGGTGCCGACGAAACCGACTGTCAGATTGTGGGCCAGCGCCTCGATATCGGCGTCGGAGACGGTCTTCTTGCGGTCGGCCAGCGCTTTGAACTGCGTAAAGAGCTCTTCGATGCGCTCCGCGTCGAAGTGGAAGCCCAGATCGTCGAGGCGGCGTTCGAAGGCGTGCTTGCCGGAGTGCTTGCCGAGCACCATCTTGTTGCGGGGCAGACCGATCGACTCCGGCGTCATGATCTCGTAGGTCAGCGGATTGGCCAGCACGCCGTGCTGGTGGATGC
>CAYVJM010000012.1:0-19776 GCA_964451695.1 uncultured Lentisphaerales bacterium
TATTTCGCCGGGAGGCCGATCGTCTGCCCGAGCAGGACCTGCTGGTGGGCGGGGACGGGGAGGGTGGCGGTCGCGGCTGCGAGGGCGGCGGCGACAAGACGTGCGGCGGGGTTGAGGGCGTTCATGGGATTGTCCAAGTGCGTGAGAGCGTGAGGGGTCAGGGCGCGGGGGCTGGCGGAGTGGACGGCGGCGCGGGGGCGGACGGCGGCGGGGGGGCGGAAGGGGGTGGAAGGGGCTTGGGGGGTGCGATCGGAACCGGCGCCTTGAGAGGGGCGGTGGGCGCGGCGGGCGGGGCTGTCATCGGCGATGGCTTGACGAGGGCCTTGGGCGGCGCGTCCGGGGCGGACTTTGCGGTCGGGGAGGCGGGCGTTGCGGGGGCGGCGGCGATCGGAGGCGCGGGCGTGGCGGCGGGGTTGTCTCGGGCGGCGAGGACGCCGGGGAGCTGGCGCTGGAGCGCTTCGTAGCGGGCCTGGTTGGAGGGATGGGTGGAGAGGATGCTCATGTAGCCCGGCGTGCCGCCCTCCTTCTCGCAGGCGCGCTTCCAGAGGCGCACGGCGGCCGCCGGATCGTAGCCTGCGCGCGCCATGTAGTCCATCGACACGCGATCGGCCTCGAATTCGTTGCCGCGCGAATACTTCGGCACGACGAGGCCGTTGTAGACGAGGAAGGCGCCTTCGACGACGGACTTCCACGTCTCGTCCTTCTGGGATTCCGCATAGAGCCCTGCGGCGGCGAGCATGAGCTGCGCGGGCATCTGGCGCGTCATCTCCTCGGTGGAGTGGCGGCAGGTGACGTGGGCGGCCTCGTGGGCGATCACGGCGGCCAGCTCGTCGTCGCCCTGCACCAGCCCCTCCTTCGGATCCCAGAGTCCGGTGAAGACCGCGACCTTGCCGCCCGGCACGGCGAAGGCGTTGACGACCTTCGAGTCGAAAAGCTCCACGTCGAATGCGAATGTCTCCCGCTGGCCGGTGGCGGCGAAGACGCGCTCGGCGATCATCCGGACGCGCCGGACCTGCGCGGCGTCGCGGCTGGGGACGGCCGTGCCGTCCTTGGCCATCTGGGTCTTCATCTCCTCGAACGTCTGGTTTCCGAGGCGGATGTCTTCCTGAACCGTGTAGAAGTTCCGGGTTTGCCGGCCGGTGACGAAATCGGGGGTCGTGCTGACGCAGGAGGTCGCGAGCACCGCGGCGGCGGCGGCGAAGAAGAACGTGGGGATTGGGCGCCCGGGCTTTGTTTCCATGGGGTTGTCCTCGTCGAAGCCTCCCGGCATGCGTCATCGTCTCAGCCCTTGAGGATGGACGTGACGGCGGAGGCGAGCTCGGCCTTGGTGAATGGCTTCTGGATGAATTCGGCGTGAAGGTCGCCGAGGTCGCCTTCGCGCAGGTGATCCGCGGAGTGGCCGGACATGAAGAGGCACTTGAGGTCGGGCTTGGTCTCGCGCAGCTTCGCGAGGAGCTGAGGCCCGCTCATGTCCGGCATCGCGACGTCCGAGATGAGCAAGTCGATGTGGGCGTGGCGTTCGGCGAAGATCCGGACGGCGTCGAGCGGCGAGTTCGCCGCGACGACCTGGTGGCCGAGTTTGGTGAGGAGTGCATGGGTCGGCCGGAGGATGAGCGACTCGTCGTCGACGAGCAGGATGTTGGCGGCAGGGGCGGATTCGGGGTGGACCTCCTCGGCGGGGGCGGCGGCGGCGGGGGCGCTGCCGCTGCGGGGCAGGTAGATCTGGAAGACGGCGCCCTTGCCCTCCTCGCTGTGGAGGCGGATGGCTCCGCCCGCCTGCGTGACGATGCCGTAGACGACGGAGAGGCCGAGACCGGAGCCCTTGCCGAGGGGTTTCGTCGAGAAGAACGGCTCGAAGATGCGGCTCTGGATGTCTGCGGGGATGCCGCGTCCGGAGTCCTTGACCGAGATGCGCACGTAGGTGCCGGGGGCTACGCCGTCGAACTGCGCCAGGCAGGCGGGATCGACGACGACGACCTCGGTGGCGATCTGGACGGAACCGGTGGTGTCGATGGCGTCGCGGGCGTTGATGCAGAGGTTGAGGATGATCTGTTCGAACTGGCCGGGGTCGATGACGACGACGCCGGCGTCGACGGCGGTGTCGATCGCGAGGCGGATGCCGTCGCCGAGGAGGCGGTCGAGCATCCCGGTCATGGCGGCGAGCCCCTGGTTGACGTCGATCGGCTTGGGCTCGGTGGGCTGGCGCCGGGCGAACGTGAGGAGCTGCCGGGTCAGCAGCGTGGAGCGCAAGGCGACCTTGCGGATTTCGGCGAGGTCGTCGCGGAGGGGGGCCTGGTCGTCGCGGACGCCTTCGAGCGCCATCTCGGAATAGCCGATGATCGCCTGGAGCATGTTGTTGAAGTCGTGGGCGACGCCGCCAGCGAGCAGGCCGATGGACTCGAGGCGCTGGGACTGGGCGAGCTGAGCCTGGAGCGCGGCCTTCTCCTGTTCGGATTCGATTTCGCGTGAGATGTCGCGCTTGATGGAGATGAAGCCGACGATGCCGCCGTTGGGCGCCCGGGCGGGCGAGATCGTGGCCTGCTCGGTGTAGACGGTGCCGTCCTTGCGCTTGTTGACCATCCTCCCTTCCCAGTTCTTGCCCTGGCGCAGCGTCGCCCAAAGGGCGTCGTAGAAGGCCTGGTCCTGGAGGCCGCTGCGCAGGAAGCGCGGGTTTTGTCCGATGGCCTCCTGGCTGGTGTAGCCGGTGATGCGCTCGAAGGCGGGGTTGACGTAGCGGATCGTCCCTTCGGCGTTGGTGATGATGATGGCATCGCTCGACTGCTCGATCGTCAAGAGCAGACGCTCGCGCTCGGCTTCGGCGAGCTTGCGGTCGGTGATGTCCATGATGAAGCCTTCGAGGGCGACGACCTGCCCCTGCTCGTTGAAGATGCCCTCGCCCTTTTCAAAGACCCAGCGGACGGTGCCGGACTTCGTGACGATCTCGTATTCGCTGTCGAAGCGCTTGTGCTCGGCGAGCGCCTTCTGCCAGCGCTCCCAGAGGCGTTCGCGGTGTTCCGGGCAGATGAGGTCGTTGAAGGAGACGACTTTGTCGCCGATCAGCTCATCGGGCGTGTAGCCGGTCAGCTCGAAGCAGCCCGAGCTGATGAACGACATGCTCCACTGGCGGTTGTTGCTGCACCGGTAGGCCATGCCGGGCAGGTGGGCGAGCAGGGCGGCGTGCTGGCGGCGGCTTTCGCGCAGGTCGTCCTCGATCTGCCGGCGCTGCGTGACGTCGCGCGAGCTGCCGTGGATTTCGAGCCGGCCCGTCTCCTTGTCGAGCCAGAGGCGTCCGACGGCCTCGGTGACGATCGTCCGGCCGTCGAGCCGCCGCAGCGGAATCTCGCGGGTGAAGTAGTCGTTGGGCGCTGTCTTGTTGCCGCGAAAGTCCGCGAGGAGGCTGCGGAAGTACTTCTCGAGCTGGAGCCCCTCCGTCTGCGAGAGGCATTCGCGGAGGGTCTTGCCGAGGAATACCTCGGGAGGGGCGCCGAGGAGCTGTTCGACGGAGGGGCTGAGGTAGGTGAACGCCAGCGTGTCGGCGTCGAGGATCCAGACGACGTCCATCATCGATTCGGCGAGGGTCCTGTAGTTGCGCTCGCTCTCCTTGCGGGCGAGGTCGGCCTCGACGCGTCGCGTGACGTCGGCGCTGGTGCCCCAGGCGCCGCGAATCGAACCGTCCGCGCCGCGCAGCGGAATCGAGAAGCTCTGGAGCCAGACGATTCCGCCGCGGCTGTCCATCAGGGGATGGATGACGTCCCGGAACGCCTCGCCCGTCTGGATGCTGCGGAGGAACTTTTCTTTGAACGCCTCGCGCCCCTCTTCGGGGTGGAGTTCGTAGAAATGGGCGCGGTTGACAAGCGTTTTGGAGGCGTACCCGGCGATCTCCCAAGTCTCCTCGCTCAAGTGCGTGTAGAGCCCCTCCCGGTCCACCTCCCACGTGACGATGCCGTTCTGCCGGGAGAGGGCGTTGTAGCGGGCGATCCATTCGGCGAGCTTCGCGGTGCGCGCCCTGACCAGGGCGCCGAGGACGGCGGTGCCGCCGACCAAGGCCACGATGAGGCCCGCGAGGGCGGAGAGGAGCAGCCGCCACTGGCGCAGCAGCGGCGTCAGGGAGAACGGGGTGCCCAGCCATCGCCGCTCCACCCGATGTCGCTCGCGCGGGGAAATTTGGTCGAAGCCTTCCCCCACGAGCTTGGCCATGCGCGCGTCGCCCTTGGCCACGGCGCGGTGGAAGTTCCCGGTGTAGAGCACGAACATCGTGTTGAAGTCGTACGCGATTCCGTGCAGGGTCATGAAGTAGACGGCTGGCGGAGCGTCCACGGAAAACACCTTGATGTCCCCGCGCTTGGCGGCGAGGACGATGGCCTCGTAGCTTTCGTACTCGGCGATGCCGTCGATGCCGTTCGCCGCAAGATGGTCGATGACGGCGTCTCCCGCCTTGACGCCGACCGTGAAGCCCTTCAGGGAGCGGACGTCGGCGATGCCGCCCAGGTCCCGGTGCGCGAACACAGGCACCTCGAGGCGGGCGTAGGGCGGAAGAAAGTCGTAGAGGATCTGCCGTTCGCGCGTCTTGAACATCGTGTCGATGACGTCGGCCTGTCCGGCCTTCATGATCGTCTGGGCAGCCGCCCAGTTGGTGGCGACCAGTTCGACGGCGACGCCCGTCTTGGCCTCCCAGATCCGCCAGAGGTCGGGGAGGATGCCCGAGAGCGCGCCGTCCGCGGTGCGAAACGAGTACGGAGGATAGGCGTCGTCCAGGACGACGACGATCTGCGCGGGGTCGGACGTGACGGTGGGCTGGGGATGAGTGGCCGATGCGGCAATCATCGCCGCCAAGGCGAGAAGCGCCACCGCCGCGACCAGAACGCGACCCTGTCTGCGAATGCCGGTGTGTTTCATGAAGGCCTCGTCGATGAATCGTCGTCCAGACCCAGCCATGACAATCGCTCCCCCACCGGAACGATTCCGCCCCATGGCCGGTCATAGAACTGCGCGTCATTTTACCGTTTTCGAAAAACAAAGCAACGACAATCGCCTGCCTGCCTGCGGGGTGCGAGTCAAGATAGTTGACTCGCAGAGGGAGTCAGGGTTTGGGGTTCAGGGTTCAGGGTTCGGGGTTCGGGGTTCAGGGTTCAGGGTTCAGGTGTTGCACACCAAGAAGTTAGGATTACTTGTTCGAGACAGTGGACTTCTCGTGATTTCAAGTACACCATTTTCAGCCGACTATTTTCGTAGCGCCTTGGAAATCAAGCCTGAACCCTGAACCCTGGCTCCTGCCCCCTAGGTGTGCGGCGACGATGTTGACGCGCACCCCTAAGACCGACTTGGCAAAAAGACCGATTGCCGTCTTGCAGCGCATGTGATAGAATCTGGACTCCTCAAGAGGGGTTCAGGGCCCTGAATGGGGGCGACCCGGTTTCGACGGAACGGTTGGGGCTTCAGTCGCGCGCCGAGGACTCCGGTATACTCGTCAATGTCCGGAAAAAACAAACCGCCAACTCTGAATTGGCTCTCGCGGCTTAATCAGCCACGACGCTGAACCGCCGATGTCTGCTGAGCGGGGACGTGTCATTTAGCAGGCTGGCATGCCGCCGAGCGGCCGGGTAGGCATGCGACACCGACGTGGACGCTGGCGCATCAGGTGGCCCGCCCTTGGGCAGCCGGATGGGCGAGACTCAATCGAGGGATACGCGCGTAGAAGCTGAGGTGACTTCGTTTCGGACGGGGGTTCGACTCCCCCCGCCTCCACCATTATCAATCATGCATAAGCACTTGTTCGCCGCATCCCACCCCGCCTCTCTGGTTCTCGACTCCGCTTGGCAGAAGGCCATGGCCGACACGTGGCTCAAGCCCATCGAGTACTCCGCTGGTCGCTGCCCGCCTCCCGAAGCGCTCGCCGCCCACGTGGACGAACTTCTCAGGCTCCAGAACGAGGGCGTCCTCAGCGTCGCCAGCGTTCACATTCCGTTCGGCGACGACTGGACCCCGGCCCATCTCATTCCAGAACAGCGCCGCAACGCCGCCCGCCGCTACCGCGCCTTCATGGAAACCCTCCGTCCCCTGAACCCCGGTCATTTCACGCTCCATCCCAGCCAGGAGCCGAACAAGCCGGAAGACCGCCCCGCCCTCCGCGCCGCCTTCCGCGAAACGCTCCTCGAACTCGTCCCCGTGGCGCGCGACATGGGCGTCTCCATCAACGTGGAGATCCTCCCGCGCACCTGCATGGGCAACACGGCCGAGGAAATGGCCGACATGCTCGACGGCATGCCCGGCGAAGTCGGCGTCTGCTTCGACGTGAACCACCTCTGCGGCCACCCGGAGAAAATCGCCCCCGGCATCCGCCTGCTCGCCGACCGCGTCCGCGCGCTTCACCTCTCCGACTACGACGGCGTCGACGAGTGCCACTGGCACCCCGGCCGCGGCGTCATCGACTGGGCCGCCGTGATGGAGGCCGTGGACGACCTCCCCCGCCAACCCCTGCTCATCTTCGAAATCAGTCCCGTCACCCCGCCCGATTGGCAGTGCCGGACCGCCGATCCCTCGATCCGCTGCCGCAATTTCGAGCGCAGCGCCTACTTCCTCGAGCACGCCGCCGAGCTTCAAACCGCCATCGCCGCCTTCCGCGGGTAGATGGGCGTCTGCAAGCACCCGTCTGCAAGTACGGCTTGAGCTGGACGGGCCGTCTGGTGTAGAATGCCTGCTCATAGCCATGATCCGCATCGGATCGGCATGGAGAGGATCGAATATGATGACGCTGGGCATGATTGAGAACTGGACCGAGGCGGGTTTCCGCAAGGTCGCCGGCCTGGGCCTGCAGGCCATCGAGTTCTGCTACAACATCGGCAACGACCCGGCGGCGCTCTTCGCGATCGCGGGCGATGTGCGGAAGTGGAGCGGCGACACCGGCGTCGAGGTCGGCGCGGTCGGGCGCTGGGGCACGGACAAGCTCGACAAGCAAACCGGCGCCGTCCTCGCGGACGAACTCCAAGGCAGCAAGACGATGATCGACTTCTGCGCGGCGGTGGGCTGCCCCGTCTTCAACACCGGCGTGAACTTCGTGGATAGCTTGTCCTTCCTCGACAACTGCAATGCGGCGGCCGGCTTCCTCGGCGAGCTGATCGACTACGGCAGGGCCAAGGGCGTCAAGATCGCCACCTACAACTGCCACTGGAACAACTTCGTCCGCGAGCCGGACGTCTGGAAGCTCGTCCACGGCAAGCTCCCCGAGCTGGGCCTGAAGTACGACTCCTCCCACACGATCAACAGCGGCAGCGGCGACTATCTGGGCGAGATCGCCGACTGGGGGAACCGCATCTACCACGTCCACGTCAAGGGCACGCTCAACATCCACGGCAAGCACATCGACGATCCCCCCGCCGGTCTCGACATGATCAACTGGCGCGCCGAGCTGGGGTTGCTCTACGCCCGCAAGTACGATGGCATGCTCAGCATCGAGCCGCATTCCGGCGTCTGGCGCGATGCGCAGGGCGAATGGGGCGTGCGTTTCACGATCGCCTACATCCGCGACATGCTCTTCGCGGGCTGATCGGCGCCACCGCCATCGTCGCACCCGGGCGGTCCCCGGAGGGACGCTTCATCCGGTGCTGGACTCGGAATCGACCGGGCCCGTGATTCCGGCTTGCATTTGGGGCGTGGTTTTTAGTATGATTTGTAGTCAAGCTCAGGACGGCGGACGCAAACCGGCCGTCGTCACACGTCAATCGGGATTTGATTCCCAATCATCACCCCCAAACCCCCCTCGGACGCGCATGACCACAAGACACACGATCCACTTCGCAGGCATCTCCTCCATCTCGGCCATCTGCCTTCTCTCCGCCTTGACCGGAGGTTGTGAAAACGCCGACCCCACCCCCGACGTCTCCTGGAACGGCGTGCAGCAGCAGGCCGCCACGCCGGATCCGACGCCCACCGCCACCCCCACCGACACCACGGGGACTCCCACCACGGACACCACCGGAACCGGAACGGGGGGGGTGCCCGGCATCGACCCCTACGCCGACCAGGCGCCCTACGGCTCGTTCAAGTGGAGCTACGGCGGCTTCAACGGGAGTGGCGCTTCGCACTCCGGAGTGAACATCTCGGGGCTGAAGCTCTCCAGCGGCGGGCTGACGTTCCACTACGTCAACAATCTCTCCGCCTGGGGTCTTTCGAACAGCGACGCCGGCGCGCTGGCCTGCTTTTTCGTCCAGAAGAGCACGGGCGAATGGGTCGGCGGCAAGTTCGACTGGATATCCTCCAGCCGGACCGGGCGCGAGTTGAAGCACTGCCTCACCGGCTACAACGGCTGGACGATGGCGGGCGTTCCGAACCCCTGCCAGGCGGCCTTTGTGATCGTTTCGGCCGACGGGCGCCGGCGCTCCAACGTCTTGGCTGGCACTTGGTCGAGGTGACGGATCTCCGGGGCGATGGACGCCAAGTCATTTCAGACGCAGCTTAGGGAGACAGGCCGCTACGCTTCGGCGGGCGGCCTTCGTCGTTGGCATCTTCCTTCGCTCCTCGCCACGCCCCTCTTCAAGCTCTTCATGGCCGAGATCTTCGTGCGCGGCAACATCCAGTCGCGCCGTCCCGGCTTCATGGACAAGGAATGGTCCCAGTTCGGCGTGCGCGTCATCCACCTCATCGAACGTCTCGGCGGCTACGTCGAGGTCGAGGGGTTCGAGGGCGTCCGCGATCTCGGCACGAAGGTCGTCTGGGTCTGCAACCACGTCAGCTCGTTGGAAACCTTTCTGCTGCCGCCAGTCCTGATGACCTGGCCGGGGCTGATCATCGTCTTGAAGGAGCCGCTCGCCCATTATCCGTTCTTCGGTTCGGTGGTGCGCGCCGTCTCGCCGATCCGCGTCCTGCGCAAGAATCCGATCGAGGATCTGCGCAAGGTGATGAAGGAGGGGACCGAGGGCATCCGCGCCGGACGCTCCGCCCTCGTCTTCCCCCAGGGCACGCGCTTCCGCCGGTTCGACCCCGCCACGTTCAACACGCTCGGCACCAAGCTGGCGCTCCACGCAAAGGTGCCCGTCGTGCCGATCGCGGTCAGCACGGACTTCCTGCGCGTTGGCGAATGGCATCGGGATGTCTTTTCGACCATCCACCCCGCGAGCCCGGTGCGCATCGCATGCGGCCCCGTGCTGCCTTGCGAACTCGGCCAGGCCGAGATCCAGCGGCGCAGCATCGCCTTCATCGCCGACAAACTGGCCCAATGGGAGCGCGCGGACGGGCTCAAGCTCCTGGAGACTCCGTCGGCGGCAGCCGCGACGGAAACGGGAGGCTGACATGCGCATCGTCGTGGCATGTGGAGGGACGGGCGGACACGTCTTCCCCGGAGTGGCCGCCGCCCTGGCGATGCGGGCTCGGGGCCACGAGGTCGCCCTCGTGCTTTCGGGCCGCAGCGTCGAGGGCGAGGCGCCTGCCGGGTGGGACGGCGCGGTGATCCGCGTGGCCGTTCCGCGCGTGAGCTGGCGCCGCCCCGGCTCGTTCATCGCGATGGCCGGCGCCGGCGTCGCGGCCTGGCGGGCGCTGCGGCGCTTCCGCCCGGCCGCGCTCCTGGCGATGGGCTCCTACACCTCCGTGCCGTCCGTCCTGGCCGCGCGCCTCCTGCGCGTCCCCGTGGTGCTGCACGAGGCGAACGCGATTCCCGGCAAGGCGGTCGCCGCGCTCAGCCGCCTGGCCGTCCAGGTCTGCATCGCCTTCGACGAGGCCGCCGGGCGCCTGCCCAGGTCGGTCCGCGTCCTCAACACGGGCATGCCCGTGCGACCGGGGATCTCGGGCGCCGAGGCGGGCGAATTCGCCGACCCCGCGCGCTTCACCGTCCTCGTCATGGGCGGCAGCCAGGGCTCCCGCGCCGTGAATCAGGCCGTCGCCGGCGCCGTTGCGCGTCTCGACGCCGAGCCGGAGGAGGCGGCCGCGCTGCGCGTCGTCCACCTCGCCGGGCGCGGCAACGAGGCCGATGTGCGGGCCGCCTACGCCGGCATCCGCCATGTTCCCGTCGACGTCCTCGGCTTCTCGGACCGCATGGGGGCGCTCTACGCCGCGGCGGACTTCTGCATTTCGCGCGCGGGCGCGGCGTCGTGTTTCGAGCTGTGCCTTCGCGGCGTCCCCGCGCTGCTCATCCCCCTGCCGCACCTCGCCAACGACCACCAGACCGCCAACGCGCGGGCGATGCAGGCGCTGGGCGCCTGCGAGACGATGGCCCAGGACTCCGCCACGCCGGAGGCGCTGGCCGACATCGTGCGGACGATGCGCCGCGACGCGGCGCGCCGCGACGCCATGCGCGCGGCGCTGCTCGCGCGAGCGCGCCCGGACGCCGCCGAGGCGCTCGCGGAGGCGGTTCTCGCCTGCGCCGCCGCCGGGAAGCGCGCGTAGAACCGCAAGACGGGAGCCGTTGCATGGATACGATGGGAATCTGGATGCCCTGGGCGATGCTGGGGCTGCTGGCGGTCCTGACACTGCTGGCGGTGGCGATCTTGTTCCGAACGGGAGGCGACCCGCATGTCCGCACCTGGATGCGCCTCGACCGGATCGCGCAGGACGCCGAGCGCGACCGGGCGTGGCTGCGGGACGAGTTCGGGCGCGGACGCGAGGAGGCGGCCCGGACGGCCAAGGACGGCCGCGACGAGCAGGCGCGCGCGCTGCGCGACTTCGGCGAGGTCCAGGGCCAGCGGCTGGAGGCGATCCGGGCGGTCGTGGACGAAAAGCTCAACCGCACGCTCGACACGCGCCTGGGCGAATCGTTCAAGCTCGTCAGCGAGCGGCTGGAGCGCGTCCAGCAGGGGCTCGGCGAAATGCAGGCGCTCGCGACGGGCGTGGGCGACCTGAAGCGGGTGCTCTCGAACGTGAAGACGAAGGGGGTGCTCGGGGAATGCCAGCTCGGGGCGATCCTCGAGCAGATGCTCGTGCCCGGCCAGTACGACCGCAACGTCAAGACGAAGCGCGACAGCGCCGACCACGTCGAGTACGCCATCCGCCTCCCGAACCCGTCCTCCCCCGACGAAGTCCTCTGGCTGCCGGTCGACGCGAAATTCCCGACGCAGAGCTACGAGGCGCTTCTGGCCGCCTACGACGCCGGCGACGCCGCCGAGGTCGATCGCGCCCGCAAGGCGCTTGAACAAAGCGTCCGCGCCTTCGCCCGGGACATCCGCGCGAAGTACGTCGATCCGCCCCGTACGACGGATTTCGCGATTTTGTTTCTGCCCTTCGAGGGGCTTTACGCCGAAGTGCTGCGGATCGCAGGGCTGTTCGAATCGGTCCAGCGGGAGCTGCGCATCACGATCGCGGGCCCCACCACGGTCTCCGCCTTCCTCGGCAGCCTGCA
The DNA here is from genome assembly GCA_964451695.1 of uncultured Lentisphaerales bacterium. Taxonomy (GTDB): domain Bacteria; phylum Verrucomicrobiota; class Kiritimatiellia; order RFP12; family UBA3636; genus JAAZAI01. The sequence continues at coordinate 11,324 of CAYVJM010000012.1, forward strand.
GCTCGGCTTCCGGAGTCTGGCGGTCGAGCGGCGCACGAGCGAGATCTGGGAGCTGCTGGGGGCGGTTCGCACGGAGTTCAGCCGCTTCGGCGAAACCCTGGAGCGCACGCGGACGCGGCTCGAGCAGGCGAGCCGGGACATCGACAGCGCGGGGGTCCGCTCGCGCGCCATCGAGCGGCGCCTGCGCACGGTCGAATCCCTCCCCATGGATCAGGCCGCGCGAATTCTGGGCGAGGATCCGGCGCCGTAGCATGGTTGTATCCGTTGGGGGATTTTTCTTGATTCCGTTCAGGAAATATGAAACCATTCCTTCGTCTTGAAGGGTGTTCGCGCGGGCGGGGCTCCCGAGGAAGGGCTTGGGAGTCGGTTCCCCGGTTCCTCCATCGGATCCAATCTTGGTCGCTTGACTCCATTCGCCATACCCCCGAGAGGGGCACGCCATGAAGAAGATCCTCATCGTCGAACAGGACGCGGACATGATCCGGTATTTGAATCTGGTCGCGGCCAGGTTCGGGTTCAATGCCGTCGTCGCGGAGACGCCCGAGGCGGCGGCGGAGTCGCTTGAGCGGGATGCGTTCGCCTTGGCGATCGTCTCGAAATCCCCTTTTGGCAGGGACTTCGGCAAGCGCCTGGCCCGGATCGTCGAGAAAGTCGGCGGGGATCGCGTTGTCGTCGTCTGTGGCGAGGATTTCGAGGAGGTCGCCCGCATCTCGGCCGCCCGCGGCGCGCGCGCCTGCCTCACGACGCCCTTCGAGGTCGTCTTCATTCCGGACATCCTCGACGAATTGTCCGCGGTGGACGAGGGCGGAAACACGGTGCGAAAGGAAGATGCCGAGGCGGGGGAGGGAGACGCCTCTCCGGGGAAGGACGACCTGTGATGATGATCGACAAAACCAAGCTTGGCGTGGAATTTTTCGACGAGACCTTCGGCGGCGTGTACCGGGGCCGCACCGTGCTCTGCTATGGGCGCCGCGAGTCGGGCAAGACCGTCGTCGCCGCCCGCTTTCTCCACCAGGCCTTTCGCGACGGCGATCGCGGGCTGCTCCTCACGGACTGGCAGGCGAACGATTCGCTCATCGTCGCCGAGGCCGTCGGCGCGCCCTTCACCCACATGGTGCGCGAGGGCAATCTGACGATTTTCGAGTACAACTCCATCGTCCCCGGCTACGAACTGGGCGGCGCCTCCCCGCTCCCGCCTTCGGCCTTCGTCGAGCTCCAGAAGATCATCGTCGCCCGGTCGATCCGCCGCGTCGTCTTCGACACCGTCGTCCCCTGGCTTGCGATCCATCCCGTTTCGAAGATGCCCGGCCACGCCTACTCCTTCATCCACGCCCTCGAACGGCTCAACGTCACTGTCCTCCTCACGCTTCCCTGGCCCGCCTCGACCCCCGCCTTCATGCTCAAGAACCGCCTCGAAGACCTCTGCCCCGTCGTCATCACCATCCAGAAGGACGCCAGCACCGGGGACAGCTTCTTCAAGGTCTCCAAGTATCTGGGGGACAGCCTGACGGGTTCGACGCCGACCGCCTTCCGGGTGGGCGGCCTCCAGCGGGCCGTGCCGGTGGAGGCGGAGGACATTCCGCCGCCGCCCTTGGCCGCGCCCAAGCCCATTGCCTTGTCAGCGGCCGCTTCCTCGGCCGTCCCGGCGCCAGCGTCCGTCCGGTCCGCCGCCGCGCCCGCCGCGCCCCCGCCGCCCCCCGCGCCGGGGCAGGAAGATCGCGGGCCGATCTCGTTCTCCTCGGTCGTCGACATCTAGCAGCCCCGCCGACTTCGTTTTCTTCTCCAACCGCGCCATTTCCCCGCCATGTACTTGAAATACTGGAATCTCAGCGAAGAGCCTTTCCGCCAGATCGCCACCGACAAGATGGTCTTCATGTCGATGCAGTACCGGGAGGGTCTCGCCAGGCTCTTCTATCTGTTCGACCAGAAGCGCACGGCCGGCATGATCACCGGCCCCTACGGCGTTGGCAAAACCCTCACGTTCGAGTTCCTCCGCCGGCGCGCGCTCCGCGACAAGGCCCAGGTCATCCAGGTCGACGCCATCCCCAATGGCTCCCTGCCCATGGCCCGCCACATCCTGCGATCCCTCGACCTCCCGGACGCCGCCTCGACGCTCGCCGAGGCGCTGATGACGCTCCAGAGCTGCGCCCGCCAGCCCTCCCAGCGCCTCCGCCACACCCTGCTGCTCGTCGACGAGGCGCAGCAGCTCATCGAGGGCGATGGCTTCTATCTCATCCACTACTTGTGCAACCTGCGCATCGGCGAGGGCGGAGACGAGCCGCTGTTCACCACGATCATCGCCGGCAACGAACAGCTCCGCGAGGCGATGAAGGCCCAGGACTCCCTGCGCCGGCGCATCCAGCTCGACTGGAAGCTCTACCCCCTCACCGAGCGCGAGACGTTCGAATACGTCCAGCACCACATCGCCGTCGCCGGCGGCGACATCTGGATCTTCAACAACGAAGCCCTCGCCGCCATCTACACCTACACGCGCGGCATCCCGCGCAGCATCAACAACGTCTGCGACACCGCCCTCATGCTCGGGTACGCCGCGCACGCCCGCGTGGTGGACCACCAGATCGTGACCCAGGCCGCCCACGACACGGGTCTCGACACGCTGATGGCCTGACGCGCCCCTTTGCGCATCCTCTGCATTTTCGATGAAACGCCCGAGCCCGCACGTTCCACCGCTCATCGCGCCCGTGTTCGCGATGGCCTTCGCTCTCGTCAGCTCCGCCGCCCGCTACGAGACTTTTCCCGTCTTTCCTCCGTTCCCCGAGTCTTCCGGGGCCCGCCCCGACGCCACGAGCGTCGTCCTCGAGTTCGCCATCGACGCGTCTCGGGACCGTGTCTACTGGGACTTCCCCATCAACGGCGGACTCCCTCTCGGCGCCACGGCCCTCGAAGTCGAAGCCTCCCTCGTCGCCGACGCCGTCCCCGCCGGCTTCTCGATGCACCTCCGCAGCAACGGCGCCTGGTACGACGCCGCGCCCACGTCTCCCGACTCCGCTCGCCGCCGCATCGGGGTGCCCCTGCGGCGCTTTCGCGACGCTTCGGGCGCGATCTGCGAGGCGACCCGCGCCGACAAGCTTCGCATCTCCCTCTGGGGATTCGGCCGTCCGCTGAAGGGCCGGATCAACCTCCACGCCGTCCGTGCGCGCGCCGACGCCGTCGCCATCGCCGAGATCGGCGACGCGGCGTCCATCGATCGCGTCCGCGCCCTCTTCGACCGCGCGGGCATTCCGTATGCCGATCTCGACGCCTCGCTTGGCGGCGCCGAGGCGTTCGCCGTCGTCGCGCTGCCCCAACTCCCCGACTACCCCGCGCCGGCCGTCGGCCAGACCCTTCGCGCGGCCTCGCGCTCCGGCACCGCCTTCCTCGCGTTCTACACCGCCTCCCCCCTTCTCGCGGAAACGCTTGGGATCAAGCCCGGGGGCTGGACTCGCGCGCCTCGGCAGACCCCGTGGACCGCGATCCAGCCCGACGCGCGCCGTCTGGGTGGCTTTTCGGAATCCATTCCGCACGAGACCGCCAATCTCATCCCCCCCTACGAGGCGGAGGGGGTCTACGCCGCCGGCTACTGGGTGGGCGAGTCCGGCCGCGCCGGACCCGTGCCCGCCTGCGTCGTGTCCGATCGCGGCGCTTGGTTCGCCCACGTCCCCCCGCTCCCGACGCGCCCGGCCTGCGAATGGACGCGCCGGATCGTCCTGAAGTTCGCGCCTGATCTCGCCACCGTCTTCGCCGTCAACGCCCTCATGGAAAACGAGGCTCTCGTCGATGCCCGGCCGTCGCCCTCGCTGGACGCCGCCACGGCCATCCGCGACGCCGTGACTCGCCGCCACAAGCTCGAAGAGGTGCCGCTGCTCTGCGCGCGCCTCCGCGACGCCGCAGCGGCTGGCGAAGCCGCCGTCGCCGCCGCGCCGACGAACGAATGGCGCGCCACCTGGGACGAACGCGCTCCCGTCCGCACGGTGGCCAGTTGGCGCGCGGCCCTCGGCGGGCTCCGCGACGGTGGCGTCAACACGGTCTTCGCCTTCGCCCAGATCGGGGGGGGCGCCTTGTTCGGGCCGGGATCGTCGGAGACTTCCCGGATGTCCCTCGACCGTCTCGTCGCCGAGGCGCGCAAGGCCGGCGTCGCCGTCCACGCCTGGATGCAAGTCCTCTCCCTCGGGGGGAGCGATCCGGCCGCCATCGCCGCGCTCGCGGCCGAAGACCGCCTCGTCGTGCCGCCGCCGGGCCTGACCGCCGCGCCGTGGCTGTGTCCGGACCATGCTGCGAACCGCGCGATGCTCGCCGAGGCCGCCGCCCGCCTCGCCGTCGCCGGCGTCGCCGGCGTCCACCTCGACTACATCCGCCTCGAACAGTCCGGAGGATGCGTGTGCAAGGCCTCGCGGGCCGCATACGAAAGACGGACCGGACGCAAGGTCGAAGCTTGGCCGGACGACGTCGTGGGCGAAGGAATCCTGGCGCGCGATTACGCCGCCTTCGAGACCGCCTCTGTCACCGCCCTCGTCCGCGAGATCGCCGCCGCCGTGCATGCCGCGACCAACGGCGTCGCACTCTCCGCCGCCGTCTACCCCGATCGCCAGACCGCGGCGCGTCTCGGGCAGGACTGGCCGGGCTGGGTCGAGGCGGGCCTGCTGGACGTCCTCTGCCCGATGAACTACGAACACGACGCGGCGCGATTCGCCGCGCGGCTCGACGAGATCGCCGCCGCCTGCCCGGCCGGCCGCGTCGCCGTCGTCGCCGGCATCGGCACTGGAGCCTCCTCGCCCGGTCCCGACGCCCTCGACGCCGCCCGGCAGATCGCCACCTGCCGGAAACGGGGTCTGGGCGGATTCGCGTTTTTCCACTTGGACGATCTGCTCCTCGGGAGTATACTGCCTTCCTTACGATTGAACGAATCCGCCCGGGTCTCCTCCGGGGGCATGAAGGAAACGGAACCCTGAGATGCAATACGACTCCGTGACAATGATCGCCGCGATCCTCGGCGCCTTCTTCGTCCTCGTCGCCCTTTTCAAGAGCCTCGGGCGGGGAGGCGGCGCCAAAGGCGTCCTGCCAGGGTCTCCCGCGGACCGGAGCGACAGGGGAGAGGTCAAGCTCTCCGATCCCTTCACGGCGCCGAAGGGGGATGTCGCCGCCAAAGCCAAGACTCCGCCCGCCTTCGTCGCCGACGCGCTCACCGAGGAGTCCGGAGAAACACCGGGCGGACCGTCCATGTTCAAGCAGTTCTCCCCCGGCGCGCCCCTCCAGGAGGAAGCTCGCGTCAAGGACGACAACGACTACCACTGGGAGTAGCCGCCAGCACGACATGCGGAGTGCGTGCCAGGAATAGCGTCATTTAGTCGCAATGGCGTGCAATAGTGTCTCGTTTTGCCGGTCGAAAAGCCGTTATTTCGTGAAAAACGGCCTGTTTCGGCTTGGCACGGCCGTTGCTATTCTTCAGGTGCCTCCCATAACTGGAGGTGAAAGGAAGACAGACATGAACGACCAGACATTCTTCAACCTCAGCCCTTGGAACATCCTGAACGACATGATCGGCTTCGATCGCCCGTTCGGGAGCATGTTCCGGACGTTGGCGAACCGGGCCGAAGGCCGCTTTCCTCCTGTCAACTGCTATGTTGGCGACGCGACTGTCGTCCTCGACATCGAGATGCCGGGTAGGAAGCCCTCGGATGTGGACATCAGCCTCGAACCGCAGGCCGTCGTCGTCGAAGGCAAGGCGTCGGAAGGCGCCCAGCAGCCCGCGTTCAAGCGCCGTTTCGAGCTCGACTATCCGGTCGACACCGATCAGGCGAAGGCCGCCTTCCGCAACGGCGTGCTCCGCATCGAGCTGCCCAAGGCCGCCCAGGCGGTTCCGAAGAAAATCGAAATCGCCCCCGCCGACTAGCCCGGCGGCAATTCCGCTGAAAACCCCTTGAAAGAGAAGGAGACTGCCATGAACAAGGAGATCGCACAAGTCAAGAACCTCAGGCCGCAGCACCCCGCCGCCACGCCGGCCGTGTTCGTCAACGAAAGCAAGGACGGCTACGAGATCACGTTCGAGATCCCGGGTGTCGGCAAGGAGGACGTCTCGCTGAACATCGAGAACCGCACCTTGACGCTCACCGCGGAAAACGGCTACGCCCCGCCCGAGGGGCTGGCCTGCGTCTCGCGCGAGTTCCCCGTCTACAACTACGCCGTGTCGCTGGATCTTCCGGAGCATGCGGACACCGCCACGGTCAAGGCGACGGTCGCCAACGGCATCCTCACCGCGAAGCTCTCGAAGCGCGCCGAGCTCAGGCCCCGCAAAATCGAGATCCTCGCCGAATAGCCGCCCGGGGAGCGCCAAAGTCAGCTCCCCGTTCCGCCCGAGCGCAACCCCCGGAGCCGCAGCGTCCCCTGCGGCTCCTTTTCTTTCACGATGTCCGAGTTGACGGCTCTCCTTAATTTCGTCACAATGCCCCGCAATCAGGAGAGATTCGATGAAGCGATCCGAAAAACTAGCGGCCGTGGTGTGCCGATGACAACCGGGAACAGGATCATGAAATCGTTTGAACAGTGGCGAAAGGCGGGACGTTGGCATCACGAGGCGGCTTGGCTGAGGCTCCAGGCGCAGATCCGAATGGCGGAGTGGCTCGTCGGCCGGAATCCCGGCGATCGAGGGGGAAAAGACGCGCTCGCCGAGGCCGAGGCCCTTGTCGCCAACGCCGGACCGGAGACTCCGCCCGACGCCCTGGTCGCCCAGGTCGAAGCCGCGCTGGCCCCGCTTTCGAAGTCGGCGAAAAGCTTCAAGGTGCATTGCGTCGGCCACGCACACATCGACATGAACTGGATGTGGGGGTGGCCCGAGACGGTCATGACGACGCTCGACTCGTTTCGCACCGTCCTGACCCTGATGGAGGAGTTCCCCGACTTCAAGTTCTCCCAGTCGCAGGCGAGCGTCTACGAGATCGTCCGGCAGTTCGATCCGGCCCTGTTCAAGATCATCGCCGAACGCATCCGCGAAGGACGCTGGGAAGTCACGGCCTCGCATTGGGTCGAGAACGACATGAACATGGTCTCGGGCGAGGCGCTGGTGCGCCACCTGCTCCAGACCCGCGCCTACATGAAACGCCACTTCGGCCTTTCCCCGGAAGACGTCCAGATCTGCTGGGCTCCCGACACGTTTGGCCATGCGGCCACCGAGCCGAACTACCTCGTCCGCGGCGGCGTCCGCTGGATCTACCTGCATCGGCCCGGCTACGAAAACCAACCGGTTCCCGAAGCCTTCTGGTGGACGGGCTCGGACGGCTCGCGCGTTCTCGTCAAGAACGACCAGCGCCGCGGCTACAACTGCGTCATCGAGCCCCAAGCGGTCTTCGAGAGCGTTCGCCTGATGCAGGAGAATCATGGGATCCCTCTCAGCCAGTTGGTCTACGGCGTCGGCGACCATGGCGGCGGCCCGACCCGCCGCGATCTGCTGATGCTGGCGGAGATGAACGCCTGGCCCGTGTTCCCGACGCTGGTCTTCTCCACGACCCGCGCCTTCTTCGAGGCCTTTGAACCCCTCGCCGCCGATTTGCCGGTCCTCGCCGGCGAACTCAACACCGAAATGACCGGCTGCTATACCACGCAGGCGCTCATCAAGCGCGACAACCGGATCGGCGAGGGCCGGATGCTCGACGTCGAGACCCTCGCCGCGTGGGCCGGCGCGCTCGACGTGAATCCGCCGCTGCCGGAGGATTTCGCCGCGAAGATCGACGAGAACTGGCAGCGCGTGCTCTTCTCGCATTTCCACGACATCCTCCCCGGCTCCTGCGTCCGCGACTCGCGCCTGTACTGCCATGGCCAGTTCCAGGAGACGATGGCCTTCACGACGTCGACCATGACGCAGATTCTGCGCGCCCTCGCCGCGCAGGTGGCGACGGACGGTCCGTGCGGCGAAGCGTCTTCGCCGCCGCCTCGCCCCGCCCTGTTCGCGGTGGATGGCTTCGGCAGCGGCGCGGGCATCGGCACCCGGGACGGGGTCCTGAGCGCGGCGCACGGTCACGGGCGTTCACCGGAGCGTCCGTATGTCGTCTTCAACACGCTTGCGACGGCCAGATCCGAAGGGGTCGAATTCAAGCTCTGGGACCGCGATCTCTACCAGACCGCCGAGTCGTTCCGCGCGACGCGCTTCTCGGCGGTCGATGCCCGCGGCGAGCCGCTGCGCGTCCAGTTCATCAGCTCGGGCGTTGAATGGGGCCACGTGTTCCAGCGCTATGTCGCGCGCCTGTCTGTACCGCCCATGGGCTACACGACCGTCGTCTTCCGCGAAGACGATGCCAGCTTGAATCCGGCGGACAACGGCCCCTTCGTCAAGCTGGCGACTCCGCCCTACCATTGCAGCTACATGTCCCGGGAACGCATCGACGTGGGCTTCGAAAGCGACCGGCTGTCCGTTCGCTTCGACGCGCAGACCGGCCGCATCGTCTCGATGTTCGACAAGGCCA
>CAYVJM010000013.1:0-18977 GCA_964451695.1 uncultured Lentisphaerales bacterium
GCCGCTTCGCCGGCACCCTCGTCTCCTACCGCGCCGGCCACACGCAGGACGTCCGCATGGCCGGCCTGCTCTGCCTCCACGACCTCCTCGTCCCCCACGCCTGAGGCGAGCCACCGGCGCGGCGGGACGTTGCAGACGGCACGCCTCGCGGCGGCTAGATCACGACGATGCCCAGCGCGTTGAGGATCGAACTGGCGAGAATCGCCAGCAGCAGGATCGGCGCGACGTAGCGCACCATCGCCACAAAGAGGCGACGCCGCCGGAAGGGAGTCGGGATCGACGCCTCGTCGAGGACGAGTTTCGGCCCCACGACCCAGCCGCCGATCACGCAGTAGTAGGGTAGGATGATCGCCGGGATCGCCGTCAGCATCCACCCGAGCACGGCGAACCGGCGGTCGAGCGCCTGAAAGGCGGCCAGGCCGCTCAGGCCCGTGCGCCGGCCGATCGCGATCTCGACGACCATCAGGCTGAAGCCGAACGTGAAGACGAGGGCGAGGCAGGTGACGAGGAAGACGCCGCCGCCGTACTGCGCCGCCAAATAGGGAAAGCGCCAGAGGTTGCCAAGCCCGACGGCGGACGCCGCCCCGGCCAGCACGAACGCAAGCTGCCCCGACCAGTTCGCGCGCGGTTTCGCCAGACTCATCGCCCCTCCTCCCGGCCCGTTCAGGCCAGATTCGCCGACGCCGGTTGGTCGGGCAGGTCGACCTTGCGGTCCAACGACGCCCGGAGCTTCACGCGCTCGAGGAACTCGGCGCCAAAGTTGAAGTAGCCCTCCGATACCGAGGAGGACGGCGCGTAGGCGACGACGGGAAGACCGAAGCTCGGCGCCTCGCCCGCGCGGACGCTCCGCGGAATCACCGTGTCGTACACGAGGTCGCCGTAGTGGCCGCGCACCTGCTCGACCACCTCGTCCGCGAGCTTCGTCCGGCTGTACATCGTCATGACGATCCCCTCGATGTACAACGCCGGATTCGCGCCGCCCGTGCGCATGCGCTCGACCAGGCCCGCGATCACGCTGAGCCCCTCCATCGCGTAGTACTCGCACTGCATCGGCACGAGAACGCTGTCGGCCGCCGCCAGGGCGTTGGTCATGAGAATGCCCAGCGAGGGCGGGCAGTCCACGACGATGAAGTCGAACACCTTCGAATGCCGGATCGGCTCGAGGACCTTGCTCAGCCCGTGAAGATGGTCGGCCATGCGCGCGATCTCGACCTCGGCGCCGGCCAGGTTGACCTCCGCGGGGATCAGATTGACGTTCTCGATCGACGTGCCGACGATCACATCGTCCACCACGTTCGCGTTGAGCAGCGCGGGGTAGAGGCTGACCCCGGCCTTGGGCTCCACGCCCAGACCGGACGTGGCGTTCGCCTGCGGGTCGAGATCGAGCACCAGCGCGGTCTTCCCATGCGAGGCGAGCACGGCGGCGAGGTTGACCACCGTGGTGGTCTTGCCCACGCCGCCCTTTTGATTGGCGACTGCGATAACGTGTGACATGATGGCTTCGTCCGTTCTCTGGTTTTGCCGGACAGAATAGACGAAAGGACGGATTTTCTCAACTGATTTCAACCGCGCCCGCCGTCCCAATCGCATCCTTGCAGGCGGAGTCCCCATTTTGCTAGAGTACCGGAAAACTCGGTGCACTTTCTTCAAACAGGAGAACCGCGATGAACGAACGGGGACGCAAGACGTTGCAAATTCTGGCGCGAGGCGCGATCCTCCTCGCCACCGCCGTGGCCGGGTCGAGCGTCTGGGCCGGCGACTGGCCGGGCTGGCGCGGACCGATGCGGGACGGCCGCTCCTCCGACACCGGCCTGCTCAAAACCTGGCCGGAAGGCGGCCCCGCCTTGCTCTGGAAAGCCGAAGGCATCGGCAAGGGCTACTCGTCCGCCGCCGTCGTGGGCGACACCGTCTACACCAGTGGCGACGTGGGCGAGAACCTGATGATCTTCGCCATCGACGCCGCAGGCAGGCAGAAGTGGAGCCTCGTCCAGGGCCCCGCGTTCACCAAGAGCTACGGCGGCTCGCGCTCGACGCCCGTCGTCGACGGCAACCGCCTTTACGTCGTCGGCGGCAGCGGTCTCGTCACCTGCCACGACACCCAGACGCGCAAGCTGCTCTGGCAGCGCGAACTGAAGGAGTTCGGCGGACGCCCGGGCGGATGGGGGTATTCCGAATCCGCCCTCGTCGTGGACGACAAGGTCATCGTCACCCCCGGCGGAAAGACCGGCCTCGTCGCCCTCGACAAGCTCACGGGCAAGGATGTCTGGCTGGGCGACGCCCCGTTCGACGCGCACTACGCCTCCGCCATCGCCATCCGCGAGGGCGGCTCCACGCTCGTGGTCCAGGGCACGGGCCGCGGCCTCTTCGCCTTCGACGCGCAATCCGGGAAGAAAGTCTGGTCGAGCGACTTCAGCGGCGGGAACACCGCCAACTGCCCCGACCCCGTCTATGGCGACGGCCATCTCTTCTGGGCCAACGGCTACGGCAAGGGCGGCATCTGCTTCCAAGTCGCGAACAAGGACGGCGCCTGGTCCTTCACGGAACGCTGGCGCACGCCCGACATGGTCAACCACCACGGCGGCTATGTCATCGACAAAGGCTACGTCTACGGCAACCACAACAACGGATGGGCCTGCATCGACCTGACGACCGGCACGACGAAATGGAAGGACGCCAAGGGCGTCGGCAAGGGCTCGATCGCCTTCGCCGACGGCATGCTCGTGCTCTTCTCGGAACGCGCCGGACGCGCCGCCCTCGCCCCCGCCTCCCCCGACGGCCTCGCGCTCGTCGGCGAGACGAGCGTCGCCGGCGAAGGCGCGAGCTGGGCCCACCCTGCCGTGGCCAACGGCCGGCTCTACCTTCGCTACGACACGAACCTGTACTGCTTCGACGTCAAGGCCCGCCCCTAGCGCGGACGGGCCCGGCCCGGCGTCAATGAACCGCGACGCCGGCTTTGCGGAACCGCGCCGCATAGTCCGTTGAGAGCGGCGAGTCCGTGACGAGGGTCTGGATGTCGCGAAGCGTCGCGAACGTGTGGGGCAGGCTGCCCCCGAACTTGCTGGCGTCCATCAGCAGCACGACATGGCGGGCTTTCCGCACGATGAGCCGCTTGAGCTCGGCCTCGTAGTAGTCGCCGCAGGAAAAGCCGTTAACAGGCGAGAAGGCGCTCGCGGCCATGAAGGCGAGGTCGATGTTGAGCGTCTTCACGTATTCCACCGCGTTGAAACCGGAGAGCGTCAACGTCTCGCGATGAAGCTGGCCGCCCGTGAGATTCACCTTCACGTTCGGGTTCTTGACCAGCTCGAGCGCGACGTTGGGCGCCGGGGTCAGGACGAAGAGGCTCTGGTCGGGCAGGCGCTGCGCGAAGCAGGCGCACGTCGTCCCGGAGTCGATGTAGATCGAACGGCCGGGCGAGACGAGGGCCACCGCCTTTTTCGCGATGGCCAGCTTGGCCTCGGCGTGCTCCGTCTGGCGCTGCGTGTACGCAGCCTCCTTGAGCAGTGAAAGATGCGCGATGGACTTCACGCCGCCGCGGATGCGGATCACATCCCCCTGGCGCTCCAGGATCTCGAGATCGCGCCGCAGCGTCATGCTCGACACCTCGGGGTGCCTGAGCTGAAGCTCGGCAAGCGTCACCTCGCCCTTCGTCTGGATGAAGCTGTTGACGTCGTCTCTGCGGTTGGATGACATGCGATGCTGTTGAAAGGACCCTGAGCGCCAGCCCGTCTACTGACAGTTTGCCGGAATTGTACACCTTTCCCCCCCCCCCCTCAAGCAGGACTTGCAACTCAGGAGATAAATCATTTTCGTGCTATTATTATCAGGTTTCTTGGGTTGTCAGAATCTCGGCATGAGGGTACTATGCGAATCCATTGGTCGTGGAGTCGCCACGCCGGGCGCAAGGGCCCCTGTTGCCAATGAAGTCAAGCATGAAGGGTCGTTGCGGAATCAAGCGCTCGCCGCACAAGGAAGTAGAGTTATTCATGACAGCCCCGAATCCCGTTCGAATCTGTTTGCTGCGGCTCTTGAAAAATGCGGCTCTGGCGGTTTTGGTCGCCGTCGCGGGGGGCAAGGTCGGCGCCACTCAAGTTGTCGTTGACGTGGCCAAACCGGCCACGGTCTCGAAAGCCGGAGACGACGTGGCGCAAATCAAGCGCCTGGCCTTGAGTGTCGGAACCGAATTCTCCTCCAGCCGGATCACGGAAGCCCATCTCGAAAGCCTCGGCATCCAGACGCTGCGCCTGATCAACGTCGGCATTTCCGCTCGGTTCGACGACGATGGGAATTTCGTGGACATCCAGCCCTCGCCGAGGCTCGAGCAGGATCTGGCCTTATGCCGGCGAATCGGCGCCAACCCTCATGTCGTCATCTCAGGATTGCCGGCTCCGCTGCTGAAATCCGTTCCGCTGAAGATCACACGTCATCGCGCGCTCGGTATCGACATCCAGAACCGACGCCAGTTCATCGGGCCGACCGACTACCAGCTGCTGGAGAACTGGTATCTCGCCTATTTCGAATACATCAAGATCACGCAGGGCTTCAAGGATGCGGTTTTCGAGATCTTCAACGAACCCGATCTGGGGACTTTGATCTATCCGACCGACGACATTCCTCCGAAAGGTTCCCCGGCCGCCTACGACTGCATGCTCAAGATCTATCGCGCCGCCTCCGCCGCGGGGAAGCGCTTCGACGCGAAACATCCCGAGTGCAAGCTCAAGCTCGGTGGCATCAGCGCCCTCGCGTTCACCTACAAGCTTGGAAGGGAAGGCAGTTGGGCCCACAAGTTCATCGCCGATTGCGGCCGGGAGAAACTGAAGCTGGACTTCCTCAGCGTGCACAATTACGCCAGCGTCGCCCCGTTTCGCGGAGAGATCCGCCCCGATCTCACGAATTATCCGTCGTTTCCCGACATGCTGGCGTCGCTCAGGGAAAGCGTCTCCGAACATCTCCCCGGCCTTCCCGTCTGGGTGACGGAATACGGCCCCCATCACAACGTCTCCGGCACCAATGGGGAAATCAACGGCAATCACGACGGCGCCGCCTTCGCCCTCGACTGCCTGACAGCCATGCTCGAACTCGGCATCGACTCCGCCATCTATCTCGTGACCACCGACCTGCATCGCATTTCAAAAGAGGACGGCGACCTGCTCTTGTCCTGGTGCTCGTTCCTGACCGACCCCTCGGATTTCGGCTACCCCTACCCAAAGGCGCCCTACCATGCCTATAAGATGATCGCAGAGCTTGAAGGCTCCCGGGTCGAGGCGACGTCCGTTCAAGGCAATGTCCGCACTTTCGCCGCCTACGACGTGAAAGGCAGCACGCTGCGCGTCTTGCTCTGGAACTACGCCACGTACATCCCCGAGGGCAAACCGATCGTTCAGGAAGGCAAGGTCGAACGGGTCTCCCTTTCCATTCGCAACCTCGACGCGCCTCAAAACGCCAAGGCCGTGCTGCGCAGCGTGGATCGCGAGCAGGGCGATGTGGTCAGCGCGTACCGCGACAAGCGCGCTGTCGACCTCGCCGCCGCGAGCCCTCGGGTCGCCCGCCTAAACGTGCCCCAGGACAAAACGCCAACATTTGACCTCACGATGCAGCCCGGCTCCATCGCCATGCTGGAGATCGGCCCCGATCCCGCCGAGCCCTCGCTCAAGACGCCATACGCCGAGAAGGCGGAAGTCTTCTTGAAGACGATGCGCGACGATCGGAGCCTCAATCCCTCGAACGCCCTTGAGACCGGAAGGAGCCTGCTGGCGCTCGACGATCTGCATGAAGAGCAAAAACTCGACGGGCTGAAACTGCTGACCGAAATCGCGCAGCAGATGAACATGCAGGACGAAGCGCTTCGCTACGCCGTGGAGACGGAGTCGCTCTGCAACGCGATGAACCGACCCTTGCCCTGTGGAACCGCGAGGCAGTTCGGCCATTCCGAGAGGGCGCAGGGCCGGTTCGACGCGGCCGTCGTCCGGTACCGTCAGGCGCTGGCCGCGCCGGACTGCGACTGGCGCACCCGCTTTGGAACACGGCTGGCCATCATCGACTGCCTGAACGCGCAGCGGAAATATACCGATGTTGTTGCGTTCTGCGATTCCGTCCTCGCGGCAAACGACGACATGCCCTCGAGACTCCACGGCGACTTTCTCTTGCGCAAAATGGAGGCGCTTCGCAATCTCGGGGACGAGAATGCCATGCTGGAGAGCTACAGGCAGCTTCTGGAAAGCAACTCGGAGGGCAATGCCAAGATCAGCGGCATCATGGCCATTGTCAACTACCACGCTGCCCGGCGGAACGACGAGCTTGCCTTGAGCGAAGGGCGCCGCAGGCTCGACGTCCAAGGCGCCCAGCCCGCATTGCTGAACAAACTGGAGGCGCTGTTGAAGGCGATCGAAAACAAAAAGACCAACATCAAATGAAAAGAACACAGGGCAACGGCATCCTTGAGAACAACGAAATGACAACGAGCATGGCCATCGGCTTCGCCTTGCTGCTTTTGCCGGCGGCGGCGCATGGGAACTGGGTTCGCAACGGCGGCTTCGACCGGCCGTCGGGCTGGAATCAACGCAACGAGAACCGTCCCAGCACGCCTTACGAGGGTTGGGACTGGCGCGGGACCGGCGAGTCGCCCAAGGAAACGCCAGAGGGGATTTCGCTTTCGGCTCCAGGCGCGCTGATCTCGCTTCCCGCCGCCGCCCCGTCGATTCGGGAGTACGTCCTCACCTTCGACGTGAAGACCGCCGGAGCCGAGGGCGCCGCGACGCTCTCCATCCAGGGCAGGACGATGCAGGAGCCAGCCCGGCCCGCGCCGGAGGATGCCCCGTGGAGCTTCGGCGAGTTTTTGGATGGCGGGAAAAAACCCATTCCTGCAAAGTATCAGCATATCTCCACACAGTCGCCGCGCCTTGCGCTGCCGGAAAACACCGGCGGAAAATATGTGACACTTTCCACTGTTGCCTCATTCAAACCCGAACAAGATCTGCCGGCCGAGGTGAATGTGGCCTTTTCCCTCGACCTGAACAAGGGAAGCTGCACGGTGGACAACGTCCGAATCGAAGCGGTCCCCGGCTCCGCGACGTTCTCGCCGTCCCGGGAGGAATGGCTGACGCTTCAGGTGGACGGTGTACCCGAAGAGGCGCTTCCCGCGTTCGCGGGCCCGGGCAGGCGTCGCTTTCGCGTCACCAACACCTCTCGCGGCGCACTCTCCGGCACGCTCGTCCTGGCGATCGACAGTTGGCGCACGCCAAGTCAAGGCCTGGTTTGGAAGGAGTCCCGCGCACTCGACGCGCTGGCGCCCGGAGGGCACGTGGATTTCGAGCTGGAACCCGGAAAACTCGCGCCGGACGCCTACGTCGCCACCGCCTTGCTTGAAGCCAACGGCGAGACCATCGTCTCCGCGTCCGCCGAGCCGCTTCCGTTAGGACAGAAGGTGCTGACCGAAGGCTACAACGTCCTTTGTTTCGCCGTGTATCCGGACGTGAAGCCGGCGAAAATCTTCGGTGTCGGCAACGGCATGATCGGGCGCTTTTTCACGATTGACGACATTGACAAGGCACGTGAACTCGGACTCGTCAGCGTCCAGACCGGCGGCATGATCGGCGCGGCGCTTGGGGCGCCCTCGCTGACTTCTGAAACCATCGATCAATACGATCCTCCCCTTTATTCTCCTCTTCGAAAAGATCCGGCATTGGCTGGGTTCGTCAATCCGCTTAATCCGCACATGCTGGACATTTTCACCCCGGAGGCACGGGCGGAGATTGTCCGGCGGGGCGAGCTGATCGGGAGCATCCGGCGCGAAACGCCCGGCGTCTACGCGCTGAGAATCAACAACGAGAAGGCCTATTTCAATCGAAACACCCACTGCCCGAGCGTTGCCGCGGACGCCGATTTCCGGGAATGGTGCAAATCCCGCCACGGATCCATCGAGAACTTGAACCTCCGGTGGGGCACTCGGTATCAGTCCTGGGATGAGGTCGAGCAGGTGATCTCGGCCAAGATGATCGATCTGGCCAAGGCGAGCTATCAGCAGAAGACCGGGGCCGAAGCCACGGACTGGAAGGCTTCAAGCAGTTTTTTGAGCGGCGAAGGGTATGAGAGGCAACTGCGCAAAAACTGGGGCCATACGATGGACTGGATGCGCTGGACCACCGCCTCGACGCTGTGGCTGTATTCGACCTTCACCGACGCCGCGCGGAAGTTCGATCCCGACACGATCTACGGCAACTGCTTCTGCTGGCCGAATTTCTGGCCGTCCGTCGTCATCCCGCACTACCGCGCCGCGCAATCCGCCCAACTCGACATCCAATACTGCGCGGGTTTCGACGGCGGCGCACGGCACGACCGGCACTTGGGCAACAACGACGAAATGCTGGACGCATTCGAAATGACCGAAAGCGTCATCCCCGGCAAGCCGATTCTGGGCAATGAGATCTATGTTCAGCCCGCCTACGATCCCGAGTACCCGGCGCTGCAGAATTGGGGGCTTGTCGCGCACGGCATGAACAACATCCTCGTCTTCGGCTGGAAGAAGTTCTCCGACCACGGCTACAAGGTGTTTTTCGACGACGTGAAGAAACAGCCCGTCACCCGCTATTGGGAACAGCCTGATTCCATCGCCTGCTGGATGATGTTCGACACCGACGGAACCCAGCTCCCCGTCTACGACTCGGTGGCGAAGTCGTCGCGCGAGATCGCCGACTTCCATCAGCGGTACGATTTCTGGAGCACCGGGCGTCTGCCCTCCCGGATCGGGTGGTATCTGGCGAACGACAGTTCCGAGCTTGTGGTGCCCATCACGGCCAACCGGCCTTGGGACAACCCGATTCTCACGTCGCGCTTCACGCTCGCCGCGTTCCTGCGCCGCGCGGGCGTGACGATGGACTATCTGGACGACGCGGATCTGGAGCGGATGACGCCTGCGCGTTTCGACACGATCATCGTGCCTCCCGCGCCCGTTCTTTCGGACGAAGCGGCGGAGGCGCTGGCCGCGTTCGCAAAGGCTGGCGGGCGACTGGTCGTCGTCGGCCCCGCCGGCATCTACGATCCGTGGATCAACTTCCGCCCGACTTTCGGCGGAAGCGCCTGGCGCGAGATCAATTCCGGCTGGACGGTGCCGCAGCGCTGGCGTGATCCGGATGCGTTGATGGAAGACATGCTCGCCTATCCGGTCCCCGGGATCGGTGCCGGACGCCGTCCGCTCTCGCCCGAACAAAACGAGAAGAAAGCCGCGTTTGCCAAAAAGCAGCTCATGACCATGCCCGAGACCGTGCTTCCCGGCGGCGAGGCGCTGGAGGATTTCGCAACGAGGCGCCCGTGGGGCAAAGGCGAGATCGTCGCCGTCTCCACCTTCCCGCAACGGCGCACCCAGATGCCGTATCCGCCTCCTGAACTGCGCGCCTACGTGGCGCGCTTCGTCCAGACGCTCGGATTGCCGCGGAACGGCTATTTCCGCCTGGACGGCGCGGTGCCTGCGGACAACGAGAAGCAATTGCTCGGCTGCGGGGTGCCCGAAGTGGAGGTGGTGGTGCGGAAGAAGGACAATGGCGACCGTTTCGTCTTCGTGCTCAATTGCGGAGGTGAGGGTTCCGGCAGCGTCATCCTTCCGGGCCCGGCGGCCCAGGTTCTGGATGCGCTCGACGACGAGGCGCCTGTCGCATTCCAGTCCGAGGGGAACGACACCCTGATCCCCGTGAAACTCGGGCCCTGGGGCTACCGTGTGTTGCGGATCGTCCCCAAAGCCGGAAAATGATGGAGTCCCGGATGTTTTGAGAAAACGCCATGAAAGACAAATCGATCGAATCGCGGCTCGAAGGCCCCGCGCCGGGCAGCCTCCTCGCCCTTCAGAACCAGCGGATCGCCGCAGGCTGGGCGTCGTTGAGAAACCAGCCGGCGCATCTCCTGCCCGTGGCGAAGAGCCCGTATCAATACGAGCGCAGGCCGGAGGTCGCCACGGTGTTCTCCTATTCGATCGCCAATTTCGCCCTGCGCGTGTACACTCTCGGCGAGGAGGAACGCTACGCGGAGGCGGACCAGGCGATCGTCCGCAATTGCCGCTATTACATCGAACACAGGGCGGTGCGCGATGACCGCGATTCGTATTACTGGTCGATCGGGCTGTTCCTGCGCATCCTGGACAAATACGGGGCGCACGGACGCGCCGCCGCCCGCAGGCTGGGCGATGAAGCCGAGAAGTGGCTCGTCACCATGATGTGCTCGTACTGCGCCGACCATGCGACGTTCAACGACTCGGAGTCCCGTTTCTCAAAGACGTGGCGCGTATACGATTCCGAGAACCACAAGCTGATGAAGGATACGGCGATCTGGGGACAGGCCGCGCTGCTGTGCGAGGGTGACGGCGAATACGCGGACAGGCGGATCGGCGACTACACGCTCCGGGCGCATTACGAGCGCTACAACGAATACCTGAAGTGCTGGTTCAACGAGCGCGCGCGCAAGTCGATGTTCATCGAGACGGGCAGCCGCTGCTACATGCACGAGACGATGAAGAGCGTGTATCACATCTATGAACTGGCATCGGACGCGGAACTCAAGCGCCTTGCGGAAAACTTTCTCGATCTTTTCTGGGCGACATGGGCGCAGGAGCAGCTTGGCGGCGTGCATGGCGGCGGCGCGGCGCGGATGTATATGCGCGATGTGATCGCCGGAAACCCGCTTTCATGGGCGTATTACTATTTCGGCCTCGGACATCCGAAGGAGCCTTTTCATATCGACCTTGATCTGCTGACGGCCCTGGAAAGCGGTTACCGCGTGCCTGAATACATCGTCCGCCTCGCCTGCAAGCCCGACAAACGCGGAAAATACACGGTGGAGATGCGTCCCTATGGCCTCAACGACTGGACGGGGCCCTTCAAGCCGGGCGATTATCCGCTCCTCGACTGGGGCGGGATATACCGCTACGGCTATTGCACGCCGAAATACATCCTCGGCTGCCTGATGTCCAAGCAGCTTCCGAACAACACCTTCTTGAGCACGAGCATGCAAAACCGCTTTCAGGGCGCGGTTTTCGCCTCGCACGAGGATGCGGTGATCTACGCGTCTCCGGAATTCCTCCACGACGAACGGGCGTACAACACCTGCTGGAACGAGCAATGCGAAGGGACGCTCATCACGCAGGAGTGCCGTTTTGCCGACCGCGCCAGAACAGGGGTCATGCGCGTGTGGTTTTCAGACGCGGGCGGACTCAGCGACATCACGGAACGCGAGGGCTGGTTGTTCACGAGGACGGAAGGGGCCTTTGCGGCAGTGCGGTTTGTTTTCGGCGCCTACACACTGGAAAAAGGACGATATGATGTCGAACAGGCTGGCTGGATGATCGATTTCACAAAGTGCATAAGTGGCCAGTGGGCGCGGGCGGAAAACAGAAGCTCGCCCGTGATCATCGAAACGGCGACGGACGACATGTTCGATGACTTCGACGCATTCATTGCCGCCACATTGGCCTGCCGGCTGAGCGTGGACGAGAAGGCGCTGCGCTACCGCTCCCTCTACGGGCACGACTTCGTCTTCGGGCTGGCTGAAGGCGTCGATTCGACCATCGACGGGGCGCATTACGTCAAGAAGATTCCCGATTCTCAAAAAAGCCCGTTCGTCAACGGCGCGTGGGATGACCCCAAGGTGTCGATAACCTTTGACGGAGAGACGCACGTGCTTGATTTCGCCTACGAGACGACCCGGAACAAGAGCATTTGAAATGACAACGAAAACACTTAACGGATGGCCCGTGTTGAAAACCTACGAAGGCGAAGCCCTTCGTCGCATCGCCATGCCGATCGGCGGTATCGGCACGGGGACAATTTCCCTCAATGGCCGCGGCGGGCTTGTCGACTGGGAACTGATGAACCGTCCCGCAAAGGGATTCATTCCGCAAGCCGGCGTCGATCCCCATGCGTTCCATCCGGGTTTCACAATCCGCTATGAAACGGAATCGGGAGTTCGGGCGGCCAAGCTGCTCGAGGGGCCGCTGCGTCTGGAGGAGTACGAGGGATTTCTGGGCTGCCCGGCTCCAAACCACGGCCTTCCCCGTTTCAGAAGTTGTCGGTTTCACGCGGCCTATCCGCTGGCGCAAGTCGAGTTCTCGGACGATGCGTTCATCCCCGTCGTCTCCCTTCAGGCGTTCAATCCGATGATTCCCGCAGATTCGGAGAGCAGCGGGATTCCCATTGCCGTCCTGCGCTGGATCATCCGGAATCCGAGCCGCGAGGCGCTTTCGGTCTCCGTCTGCGCCTCGATGATCAACTTCGCAGGCCGACCTGGAAATTCCGATTTGCCGGAGGGCGCCGCGCCCGTGCAGACCGTTTTCAGCGCGGGGGCGTTGCAGGGCGTGCAGATGACCGCGACCGGGCTTGATCGATCCGACCCGTCTGCCGGAAGCTTTGCGTTTTGCACCGACAGCGCGGGCGAAGTCTCCATGGGCACGCGCATCGCAAATCGCAAATGGAATGTCTCGCGTCTGGAATTTTGGGATCGGCTGCTTGAACGGGGCGATGTCGGGGATTCGTTGGACGGCGAGAGTCTTCTTCCCGGCGCCAATCTCTGCGCCAAGCTTCTCGTCCCCGCCGGTGAAACACGCGTGGTGAACTTCTATTTGACCTGGTTCTTTCCAAACCGACGCACCTGGACGCCCCATCAGCAGCCCGACGACCTGATCGGCAACTACTACTGCACGAAATACAAGGACGCGGCCGATGTCGCCAAGACCGTCGTTCCCGCGCTGCCGGGCCTGGAGAGGACGACGGTGCGGTTTGTGGACGCGTTCTGTTCGGGCGACATCCCCCACGCGGTCAAGGAGGCCGCGCTGTTCAATCTCAGCACGTTGCGCACGGAAACCTGCTTCCGGTCGAAGGATGGCCGCTTCTATGGCTTCGAGGGCAGCGCCGATTCGGAAGGATGCTGCTACGGCTCATGCACGCATGTCTGGAACTACGAACACGCCACAGGCTTCCTGTATGGCGATCTGGCGCGGAGCATGCGGGAAGTGGAGTTCGAATACGCCACGGCGGAAAACGGATTGATGTCGTTCCGCGTGGATCTGCCCCTGGCCTACGCGAAGAAATTCCATCTTGCCGCCGCCGACGGGCAGATGGGCTGCATCATGAAGGCGTACCGCGACTGGCAGCTCGGCGGCGACACCGCCTGGTTGAAGCGGCTTTGGCCCAAGATCCGGAAGGCGCTTGAGTTCTGCTGGGGCGAAGGCGGCTGGGATGCCGACCAGGACGGCGTGATGGAGGGGTGCCAGCACAACACGATGGACGTCGAATACTACGGCCCGAATCCCCAAATGGCATTCTGGTATCTCGGGGCGCTGCGCGCCGCGGAAAAGATGGCGGCCGCTCTGGGCGATCATGCATTCGCCGTTCTCTGCGCAGACCTCTTCGCGAGCGGATCGCGAATCGTCGACAAGACGCTGTTCAACGGCCGCTACTACGAGCACCGTGTCCAAGCCCCCAAGGGCATCATCGCCGATGGATTGCGGCACGCCTCGATGGGCGCCGCCGATCCGGCGAATCCAGACTACCAACTTGGCGCCGGATGTCTCGTCGACCAATTGGTCGGCCAGTATACGGCGGACATTTTGGGGCTGGGCCGTTTGACCGCGCCGCTGAACGTCAGGAAAACCCTGGAGAGCATTTTCAAGTACAACCGGCGCCTGGATTTCAACAACCATTTCAATCCGATGCGCGACTATGCGCTGGGCGACGAGTCTGCGCTGCTGATGGCGGGCTACCCGGACGGGAAGCGCCCCAAGGCCCCGTTCCCGTATTTTGCGGAAGTCATGACGGGCTTTGAATACACCGCCGCCGTTGCGATGCTCTACGAAGGGATGCTCGACGAGGGGCTTCAAGTCATCACCGACATTCGTTCACGCTACGACGGCGTCAAACGCAACCCCTTCGACGAAGCGGAATGCGGCCATCACTATGCGCGCGCGATGGCCGCCTGGTCTGCCGTCAACGCCCTCTCCGGCTTCCATTACTCCGCCGTGGACGGCACCATGACCTTCAACGCCCCGGACGGAACGTACTTCTGGAGCACCGGCTATGCGTGGGGCACGGCAACCATTCAAGCCGGAGTCGCCCACACGACCGTGATTTACGGCAAGCTTGGGAAAGCCGTAACCCTGTCATGATCTGACATTGATCACAAGACGGCGGACCCGAATTCCTGAGCGATCAAGCGGTTTGCAAAGACCGACGCGTACTCGTTGCCGGGCTTTTCAAAGTATGACAAATCAACCGAATCGCCCCACCAGTTCCGCAACACCTCAGCCACGGGCGCAGACGTCCACGCGGTGGACGACACCGCGTTCATCGTCCGGACACCGGGCTTGACCGGCGATTCCACCGCCCGTTTCAGGATTTGAACGGCCTTGCTGCGCGGCAGCATGGTGATGCTTCCGACCGCCCATTGACCAACCGGGCACACGCCGACCTTCGGCGGCATGCCGTCATCGGGTACGACGACGGCAAAACGCAGATTGACGACATCGATCCGGGGGTTCTGCCGAACGTAGTATTCGGTCACTTTCTCCATCAAGTACTTGGAAAGCCCGTAGCCATCGCGATCCAGGCAGGGATGGTCGTCTGGAATCGGCAACTGCATGGGGCGGAACGCCGGGTCTTGAAAACCGACAACCGCCGTCGAGCTTGCCAAGACGAACTTGGCGCAGCCGCGGTCGATGAGATAGCGCATCAAGCAGCGCGTTCCCTCCACGTTCACCATCATGCCTTCGCGCTCGAGGCAGCCGCCGGTCACGGCGGCCAAATGGACTACCGCATCAATCTTGTGCGCATCCAATCGCCGCAGATCCTCGAATTCGGAGAAGAGTCCCGTATAATGCGTCTGCCGGGGAGCCGGCGGCAGCGCCTTGCGGCCCAGCGTGATGACATGATGATGTTTTGAGAGTTCGGCAAGCGCTGCGGAGCCGACAAAGCCGCTGGCTCCGGTAAGAAGAATCGTAGACATGTTTAATTGATCCTGAATGAAGGGTGCCGGGAAGGTTCTAGGCCCATTTGATCGTCGCGCCTGAAATGCCTTTGTCACCTGTGTTGATCCGTTCAAACAGGGCCGGTGCGTCCTGGGCATTGACATGGTGGGTGATGGTCTTCTCCCAAGGCAAGACCCCGCGCGCCATCTGCTTGAGGACCGCATGCCGACAGGGCATGTATCCATCGTCGCACGGGTAGAAGGTCTGGAGACGGCGGTTGTGGGCCGTCAGGAATGAAAAGGGTATCGGTTTGGCTCCATAGTTCCCCTGCCAGATGAATTTACCATCGATCCGGCACAACGACATGGCCTGGTCGATCAAGGCGGGAATGCCCGTGCATTCGAATACGACGTCGGCGCCGTCCGGGCAGATTGCCGCCAACGCCTCGCCAACATTTTTCGTGGCGGAGTTGATCGTCGCATCCGCTCCGAATGTTTTCGCCGTTTCAAGCGCGTGGTCGGAGACGTCGACGGCAATGACGTGGCAACCGCGCAACGACGATGCGGAAACGACCCCAAGGCCGATCTGGCCGCACCCGAACACGACCACGCTCTCTCCGATGCGCGGGTTGGACATGTTGACGCCGTTGTAGCCGACTGCCGGCATGACGAACATGCTGGCCGTCTCCATAGACAGCCCCTTCGGCAGGATGCCCGCTCCGTGGGTGCCACCGGTTTGCGTGACAATGTAGGAGCAGTGCGTTCCGGAAACCGGGCTGACGGGTGTGCCGTCGAGAAGCGTCATCTTGCGGTTGCCGCGTACAAAGACGCGGTCGCCGACCTTGACGTCCACAACGCCATTTCCGAGCGCTTCAACCACGCCCGTGGCCATGTATCCCGTGGAAATGGGAAACGGGCCCCATGAGATTTTGTTGTGGATCAGGGCGAACTCGGTGCCGATGCTCACACCGGAGTAAGCCGTCTTGACCAAAATATCCCCGTCTTGCGGATCGGGGAGGATCACCTGCTCAAGGGAGAATGTTGTCTTCTCACTGCAAATCAACGCAACCGCTTTCACTCTATTTCCTTCTTATGATTGTTCGCCAGGCGACTATTGGGGCTATCGGATGATCACAACCGTTCTCGCCGGAGGGAGCGCGGTGGCCACAACCCTAAGTCCGTAGCCTTTATGGAACTTGTAGTGCAAGAGCGAACAATTATTAGTAACAGTGTCGATGTGAAAGCTACTCGGGGCAGCACTATATCGGCCGCCAAGTTCCAGGGTTGTCAAGGCGTCGGGGGCGGTCGAGGTTATTGTCTCAGTCCGTTCCGACGCATTGCCCGCCTGATCATAAGTACCGTAGGGGCTCGCCGAGGCCGTGTAGGAGGCCACATCCTGCGTGTTGGTTTCGTCTAGATACTTAGGCGGCGAAACGAAGCAGGCGTTGTTCGGGATGGCGCCTTCGATGTGACCCGGTGCCGTGTCGCTGCTGGTCGGATACTTGAAGTAACTCGCGGTTGCACGGTTGTAGTATGCGGCTTTAAACCATTCATCCAAGTTCGGCAGCGCATATTTCCAGTCGCTCTCTCTTGCAGTGCTGTGAGTCGGATCAATGGTGCCTTTGAAGTCATACGCACCGTCTTCAGTGGTTGTCGCGTCTTGAGCTCCCGTCGGCTGGCCATTATGCAGCCAGTTGACAAATCGCATGCAGTCGCGAAGCTGCACATAGTCCATCGGTCGGTTTTCAAAGCCAGCTTTTGTGCTGTAAACATAGCTTCCGGAAGTACCGCTGCGAGTGATCGACTGATTCGAGTTCCAAACCTGCCTCGGATCGCTTTTCGCAATGGCGTTGAGAAATGCCGTGTATTGGGTCGTCGTCACTTCGTATTTCCCAATGCGATACTCGTAAGCGACTGAACCACGCCCATTCGAATAGGCGGCATTGCCCACGTCGCGGATCTCGACGAATTCAATCTCAATGCCTATCGCGGGGATTGCCAGAAACAATACTGCAACGAACATGCTCATAACTGTTTTCATTTTGCATCTCCTGGTGTTTTGCCTTGTTAACGAACTTTAGGACCCCGGCGACTGACCGATTACAAACACAAACATGATGACACTTGACCGAAATAACGCGTATTGATATTCTGTGCCGAACCGATGGAATAGTGCTTAAAACTGTCTGGAATAGTAGCCGCAGTGCGGCGTTCTCGCAATCCAATAAATCTGATAATTCTAGCACAAATCTGATGTTGAGATGTCTTGTCGTTTTGAGGGGTGTCTTATGACGTGGCTAGACAAAATTTCCCCGTGTGTGCGGGTTGTCGGCGCTGAAGCCTATGAGGCTGGCTGGGTGGAGCCGATGCGCGTCATCTATGAGCATGAACTGGTCTTGTTCGAGGACGGCGATTTCATGATGGAGATCGGAGGGGTGAAATATCCGTGCCCGAAGGGATCCTTCATTGTCGTTCCGCCAGGGGTATGGCACCTGAGCCGCATGCTGTCGGGTTCCGGCGGTCGTAGAAGATGGATTCATTTCGACTGGATCTTCCAGACGTCGGCAACCGATCTGCCTCTGATGACGTTCTGGCCACGGCCTCCAAAGGCGAATCTGCTTCGTCCCGCGCCGGACTGGGTTCCACCTCCTGTCATGCACGGCGTAAACGTCCTTCATGCGCCCATGGTCGATCTGCATGATCGTCTGAACAAGCTGTGGAACAGCGGAACGAACCACGACCGTGCGCTATGTCGCGGCTTGCTGCTGCAACTGCTGGTCGAAGTGCTTGACGACGATACGCAGGCGCATGAACAGACTGCATCTTCCTCGGGTCTGGCAGGCGCCGCACGTCGTGTGCTGGGCCAATTGTCCCAACCGGGAGACGATCCGACGCGTTCCATCCAAACGGCCTTCAGCAGGCTGGGGTACAGCTACGCCCATGTCTGCCGTGTCTTCCGAAACGCATACGGCATCACGCCCGTCGGCTATGTGAACAGTCTTCGGCTGGAACGTGCCCGGATGCTGATTCTGGATACCCAGCTCAGCATTGCCGAAATTTCCAAGCGGGTCGGCTATGACAATCCCGCTTATTTCGGGCGTTTGTTCCGGAAGAACGCGGGGCGCACCCCCAGGCAGTACAGACTGGATCGAGGCCCCAGTGGAGCTGGTAGGGCTTGACGAACACGAGGTCGGCGATGGGTGCGTAGATGTTCCAGATGGCGGGGTACATGGCCGTGCAGAAGTCCACGCCGTAGAGGCGGTCCGGTTCCTGCCGGTACGCCTTGAGCCGGGCGGCGGCGACTTCGGGGGCGCTGTCGCCGTGTCTTCCCGCACGAGTGTCGTCGCAGGCGACATCGAAGGGGAAGCGCATGGCCTGCTGCCGGGCGTCGAATCCGTACTGGCGGCGGATGGCGGGCGGGAGCGGCTCCGTGTCCTTCCAGCCGTTGGGCGCGTCGAGGACGATGCCGGAGAGGGCGCGAAGGAAGGTGCGGAGGACGCCGTCGGCGCCGAAGTCGAGTTCGAGGAGGACGTTCTCGCCCGTTCGGACCGGGTTGAAGGGACGGGCGGCGACGACGGTGGGCCTTCCCTTCCCGATAGCTTCTGGAACCAGCCCATTCCCGCCGATGCGTCGATCGACCCGCGCTCGGAACGCTGGATGCGCATGCTCGAAGGAGAGCCCACGCGCGAGTTTGGGTGTTGGTTTTTTCGTCCCCTTGGGCTATACTTGAGGGTGTTTTAACAACGAAAACGCCGCAACATTCCGCATCGGGCGGTTTTCTCCTCCATCCAACATGAACACAGACCACGATCCCAACGCCGACGCCGCGAATCCGTCGGGCAACTTCCTCCACCAGTGGATCGCCGCCGATGTCGCGGCCGACCGCGTCGGCGGCGAGGTCGTCACCCGCTTCCCCCCCGAACCCAACGGCTACCTCCACATCGGCCACGCCAAGGCGATCTGCATCGACTTCGGTCTCGCCAAGACCTTCGGCGGACGCTGCCACCTGCGCATGGACGACACGAACCCCTCGAAGGAGTCCG